>CAMLNG010000269.1 GCA_946481195.1 uncultured Chromatiaceae bacterium | reverse complement strand
TACTTGCGTCCAGTGGCTTTCGCTACAGATTGACCCAGCGAAGTTTTACCAACCCCCGGAGGGCCCACCAGGCACAAAATCGGGCCTTTTAATTTGTTGACGCGCTGCTGTACTGCCAGATATTCGAGAATGCGTTCTTTGACTTTATCCAGACCATAATGGTCGGCATTGAGGATTTCTTCAGCCAGTGCCAGATTCTTTTTCACTTTGGAACGGGCTTTCCACGGCACCTGCGTCAGCCAGTCGATGTAAGAACGTACCACTGTGGCTTCCGCCGACATTGGCGACATCATCTTCAGCTTCGACAGTTCGGCACTGGCTTTGTCTTTGGCTTCCGTTGGCATTTGCGCCGCTTCAATTTTGCGATTGATGGCTTCAAATTCGTCCGGTGCATCGTCGAGCTCGCCCAGCTCACGCTGGATAGCTTTCATCTGTTCGTTCAGATAATACTCGCGCTGGCTTTTCTCCATCTGCTTTTTGACGCGGCTGCGAATGCGCCGTTCCACCTGCAGAATGTCGATTTCCGACTCCATCATCGCCATCAGGTATTCAAGCCGTTCCGTGACGTCGATGATTTCCAGCACTTTTTGCTTATCTTCGACTTTCAATGGCATATGGGCAGCCATCGTATCAGCCAGCCGTGCGGCGTCGTCGATACCTGACAGTGCGGTTAACACTTCTGGCGGGATTTTTTTATTCAGCTTGATATAACCTTCAAACTGATTGACGGCTGAGCGCAGAAACACTTCCTGCTCCCGGCTATCGAGTTCTGGTGATGCGATGACATCAACATAAGCCATAAAGGTTTTGTCGGTTTCGGTAAAACCAGCCAATTTGGCACGACGGCCGCCTTCCACCAGCACTTTCACCGTACCATCCGGTAACTTCAGCAGCTGTAAAATAGTCGCCACTGTACCGACCTGGTAAAGATCAGCTTCAGCCGGGTCGTCCAGCGTGGCGTCTTTCTGCGCCACCAGAAAAATTTGTTTGTCTTTATCCATCGCTGCATCCAGGCATTTGATGGACTTTGCCCGCCCGACGAATAATGGGATCACCATATGCGGATAGACGACCACGTCGCGTAATGCCAACACAGGCATATGCAAACGTTCGACTGTTGCTTCTGTCATTAAATTACTCTCGAATTAGTTACTGCAGGCGTGATTAACGAGTATATGGGGTTCAAAAGCTTCAGTTCAACGCTGTGGTAAAAAAAATGCCAAAAGCCGGAGTTCATTGGCTAAAGCAACAGCAAGGTATTGAATATGGTGGATTAAACGGACAATCGATTCCCAAGATGTCAAAAAACAAAAAAGGAGCCGAAGCTCCTTCTTTTTCTAGCTGCCGCTGCGTTTTTCTCAGCAAGCGGCAATGCACAGCATCAATGCGACTCAGCGGCCACTTTTTCTGGATTCTGATACATCAGAATCGGCTGTGATTCTCCGCGGATCACGGTTTCGTCAACCACCACTTTGGCCACATCCTGCATCGATGGCAGCTCGTACATGGTGTCGAGCAGTACGCCTTCGACGATAGAACGCAAGCCGCGGGCACCGGTTTTACGCTCCATCGCTTTTTGGGCAATGGCTTTGAGCGCGTCTTCACGGAATTCCAGCTCAACGCCTTCCATCTGGAACAGCGCGCCAAATTGCTTAATCAGCGCGTTTTTCGGCTGACTCAGAATTTGCATTAACGCGGCCAAATCCAGTTCAGTCAGCGTTGCAACGACCGGCAGACGACCAATGAATTCCGGGATTAAACCGAACTTCACTAAATCTTCCGGCTCGACGTCGCGGAAACTTTCGGTCAGGCTGCGGCTGGATTCTTTGCTCTTCACCTGAGCGCCAAAACCGATGCTGGAACCTTTGGCACTGCGCTGCTCAATAATTTTATCAAGACCAGCAAAAGCGCCGCCACAGATAAACAGGATCTTCGAGGTATCGACCTGCAGGAATTCCTGTTGTGGATGCTTACGGCCACCTTGCGGAGGTACCGATGCGACTGTGCCCTCAATCAGCTTCAACAGGGCTTGCTGCACGCCTTCGCCCGAAACGTCACGGGTGATAGAAGGATTCTCAGACTTCCGCGAAATCTTGTCGATCTCATCGATGTAAACAATGCCGCGCTGGGCTTTTTCCACATCGTAATCGCACTTTTGCAGCAGTTTCTGGATGATGTTTTCCACGTCTTCACCGACATAACCGGCTTCAGTTAATGTGGTTGCATCTGCCATCGTAAATGGCACATCCAGTAAACGGGCCAGCGTTTCAGCCAGCAAGGTTTTGCCACTGCCGGTTGGGCCAATCAGCAGAATGTTTGACTTACCGAGTTCAACGTCCTGTTTCTGGCCAACAGTGCGCAGGCGCTTGTAATGATTGTACACCGCAACCGCCAGCACTTTTTTCGCATGCTCTTGCCCTATGACATAATCATCGAGGTGAGTGCGGATCTCTTTTGGTGTTGGCAGTTTATTGCCATCGCGTTTTGGCGAAATGTCTTTGATTTCTTCGCGGATAATGTCATTGCATAGGTCAACGCATTCGTCACAGATATAGACCTGTGGGCCTGCGATCAACTTACGCACTTCGTGCTGTGATTTGCCACAGAAAGAGCAATACAGCAACTTGCTGCTCTTCTCGCCGTCAGTGCGATCAGACATGGAACTACCTCATTCTTGCTAAAGTGGCGTCGCTGACACCACTTTTTAAATTCACTGCCGCCAGGCAGGCTTATTTGGCTTCGCGCTTGGTCAGGATCTGGTCTACCAAACCATAATCCACCGCTTGTTGCGCGCTTAAGAAGTTGTCACGTTCAGTGTCGCGGACGACCTCCTCCAGCGTTTTGCCACAATGCTCGGCCATCAGACGATTCAGTTTTTCTTTGATCGTCAGAATTTCGCGGGCATGGATTTCAAAATCAGTGGCCTGGCCCTGGAAGCCACCTAATGGCTGGTGGATCATCACCCGGGCATTTGGCAGCACATATCGTTTGCCTTTGGTACCACCCGACAACAGGAACGCGCCCATACTGGCTGCCTGGCCGACACAGACTGTAGCGATATCACATTTGATATACCGCATAGTGTCATAAATGGCGAGGCCTGCAGTAACAGAACCGCCAGGTGAATTGATATAAATGTAGATATCTTTTTCCGGGTTTTCTGATTCAAGGAACAGTAACTGCGCCACGATCAGGTTGGCCATATGGTCTTCAACCTGGCCGGTCAGAAAAATAACCCGCTCTTTGAGCAAACGGGAGTAAATGTCAAATGAACGCTCACCTTTGGCGGTTTGCTCGATGACGATGGGGACTAACGCGTTGACTAATTCATTCATATGAGGTGTTGACACCATAACTGATTCCCTGAAATGCGGCAGCACAAATGAAAATGGCCTGAACACTGCTGCTCAGGCCATTAAAGCTGTCGTCCGGACTAAAGTCAATCTTAGTTCGCAGCAGCCGGATTCATAATTTCGTCGAACTTAGCTGGCTGATCAGTGACTTTGGCTTTGGCCAGTACCAGATCAATCGCCTGCTCTTCCAGCGCGACATTGCGCATACCTTGCAGCAACTCTTTGTTGCTGTTGTAGTAAGCAACAACTTCTTTTGGATCTTCGTAAGCAGAAGCCACAGTTTCGATCAACGCTTGTACGCGTGAGTCGTCTACCTGCAGGTTGTTTGTTTTGATCACTTCACCCAGTAACAGACCAACTTTCACGCGGTCACGGGCTTGTTCAGTGAACAGCGCTGCTGGTAATTCCGGCAGGTTTTTCGCGTTCATGTTCTGACCAAAACGTTGCAGAGCCTGACGGCGCAGTACTTCAACTTCGCTGTCGATCAGCGCTTGTGGCACTTCCAGTTCATGGTTCGCCAATAAGCCTTTGATCACTTGCTCTTTCACTTTGCCTTTGATCGCCTGGTTCAGTTCACGTTCCATGTTTTTGCGTACTTCAGTGTGCAGCGCTTCAACAGTGTTTTCTGAGAGGCCAAACAGTTTGACGAATTCTTCGTTCACTTCTGGCAGCACCTGAGTTTCAACGCTGTTCAGCGTGATGGCGAACTGAGCTGCTTTGCCTTTCAGGTTTTCAGCGTGGTATTCGGCAGGGAAAGTCACGTCAATAGTGAACTGCTCGCCGGCTTTTTTGCCGATGATGCCGTCTTCAAAACCTGGGATCATCCGGCCCTGACCTAATTCCAGCGTGAAGCCGGCAGCTTTGCCACCTTCGAACTCTTCGCCATCGATAGAACCAGTGAAGTCCATGTTGACGCGATCGCCTGATGCAGCAGCGTCAGCTTTAGCAGCCCATGTTGCGTGTTGCTTGCGCAGGGTTTCGATCATTTTTGCCATGTCTTCAGCAACGATTTCAACCACTGGCTTAGTTACTTCAACTTTTTCCAGGCCAGTCAGGGCAACTTCCGGATACACTTCAAAAGTCGCTGTGAATGCCAGATCCTGGCCTTCAGCCAGTTGACCTGGAGCGAATGTTGGGTTGCCTGCCAGGTTCAGTTTGTTGCTGACGATAGCTTGGTAGAAGTGGTTTTGCATCTGACGTGAAGCAACATCTTGCAGCACTGACAGACCGAACATTTTTTTGATGATTGCGACAGGTGCTTTACCTGGACGGAAACCGTCAACGCGACGATTTTTAGCAATTTGGCGTAATTCTTTCTCGACTTCAGCACTGATAGCAGCAGCCGGAACTGTAATATTGACGCGGCGCTCTAAACCCTGAGTGGTTTCAACAGAAACTTGCATTTTGTTACCTCAAAATCAAAATCGGGCGTAGCGATACGCCGGCTTACCTGAGCCTGGCTCTGTTGCGTTAAATGCGATGGCAGCCAGACTGAACGTTTAATAGGACGCGGCATTATAGCGGGGGTTTTCCGAGGCGTCGAGCTTTTGATGAACCCCCAGTATTGACGCGGCTTAGCGCTGAATTTTCGGCAAAAAGCTGTGTGATTTTCAGCGATTTTTTCCACCGGTTTGCGCAGTCAGAACCAGCCGGCGATAACCGCTGCCGTAATAATCAGGTTCTTCAGATGTTTGCACAAAGCCATGCTGCTGATACAGACGCAGCGCTGCAGTGTTATCCGGGTCTGCAGTCAGCCAAACCTGTCTAACCTCAGGCGCAATCTCAGCGATTTGCTGTATAAAAGCCTGCAATAAAGCTTTACCTATGCCCTGGCCTTGCGTTTTCGGGTCCACCGCAAATGACATCAGACTGAGCTTGTGTCGGTCAGAAAATTCAGGGCCACAAATCAGATAAGCCAGAATTTCGTCGCCACGACGCGCCACCCAGAATAGCTGTGGCCACAAATCGTAGGCTTGCCGGAAAAAAAATACCGGATACACCGGTGGAGGAAAAGCCGACTCCTCAAGCGTTGCGACCAGAGCAATCTCATGTTTTAACACCGGGCCAAAACTTAATTCCCCAGATAATTCAGCCATATATACTCCTGTTTTAACAGCTATTCTGCCCTGTTTGCACCAGACGACTGGCAGACCAGTCTACCTTTCAGACCGGACCGCAGCCAGCTTTACAGCAAAAAGCGACGCCTGTTAAGGTGCTGTCTGCAACGAAGTCACCGGTGATT
>CAMLNG010000268.1 GCA_946481195.1 uncultured Chromatiaceae bacterium | reverse complement strand
CATCGTGGCGGGAATGCTACTGGTCGAAGGCAAACAAAACGGCACAGTGCAAATGCATCGCGTGTGTGCCTTGCTGCTGTTATTCGGTTTTAATGTGACCTTCTGGATGTTTTTTGAACAGGCTGGTAGTTCATTTACATTCCTGGCGCAGAATCTGGTCAATCGCGACATATTTGGTGATGCCAGTTTTATCTTCCCGACCGGTTGGTTTCAGTCGGTGAACTCGCTGGCGATTATCGTGTTTGCGCCTATCGTCAGTGCGGTCTGGTACTTCACCAGTAAACGCAAAATGGAACCGACTATTCCGTTTAAGTTTGGTCTGGGTTTACTTGGCAATGCCTTAGGCTTTTTAGTGCTGATGTACGCGCTGACACAGCTGGTGGATGGCAATGGCCTGATCCCATTGTGGCCGCTGGTGCTGTGTTATGTGCTGCAGTCGATTGGTGAGTTGTGTCTGTCGCCGATTGGCCTGTCGATGGTGACCAAGCTGGCACCGGTACGTTATGTGGGTCTGGCGATGGGCGCATGGTTCTTATCAGTAGCGACCGGTAACAACCTGTCAGGCTTATTGGCCGGTGAAATTTCCGGTGAAACTGGTATGACAGTTGAATCTGCATTGGCCGGTTTTAGTTTCAGCTTCTATCTGCTGTTAGGTGCAGGTATTGTGCTGCTGTTGATTTCGCCGCTGATCAATAAATTGATGCATGGCGTGAAATAACGCTGTTGTAGTGAACAAAATAAAAGGGCCAGATGGCCCTTTTATTTTGCTCAAATTCCGGTGTTAGAGCTGTAACTGGCGCCGCGCCTGTGCCAGTAATGGTCGCACTAGAGCAAAAGTCACAGGCCTGGTCAGTAGCGGGTAAACCAGCACCAGCGCCAAGGCGAATCCAAGGCCTTGCCAGATATTGTCAGCGCGGGCGATCAGCATAAAAGGCGGGATTAACACACAAAGCTTCCAGACATTGAGGATAAGCTTCTGCGGTGTTGGTAGCTGATCAGCAGCACGGCGTAAAACCGCCATCCGGTCGCGGAAGTTCAGTTGCTGCAGTTCAGGTAAAGCGCGACTGTTCCAGAACATAACATACCTTTTTTTAATCAAATTACAGGTTATACGGTGAGGCGGCCGCTGCAGATTGGCCAGGATCTCCAAGCTCAGAAATAACAAAGGCCGGTAGGCCGGCCTTTGTACTGCGCAAAGCTGACTTAGCGAAGTTTCGCCAGGATCTCTGTGACCACGTCATCAATCGCCAACAGCGATTTTTCGCCGCTGCGACGGTTTTTGTACTCAACCAAACGTTCGTCCAGATTGCGCTCGCCAATCACGATATGGTGCGGCACACCTAACAGTTCCATATCGGCGAACATTACACCCGGCCGTTCTTTCCGATCGTCGAATAACACTTCCACACCCGCAGCGGTCAGTGCCTGATACAGCGCTTCTGCAGTGTCCTGAATACGCACTGATTTGTGCATATTCATCGGCACTAAAGCCACCTGGAATGGCGCGATAGCCGCAGGCCAGATGATGCCGTATTGGTCGTGGTTTTGTTCAATAGCGGCAGCCACAATACGCGACACGCCGACACCATAACAGCCCATGGTCATGATCTGGTGCTTGCCTTCTTCATTCAGCACGCCGGCTTTCATCGCGGCCGCGTAACGATCACCGAGCTGGAAAATATGCCCAACTTCAATACCGCGTTTGATCACTAAGTGGCCGTTGCCACATGGGCTTGGATCGCCTTCGACGACGTTACGCAGGTCTGCGACTTCATAAGTTGCAATATCGCGGTCAAAGTTCACGCCTGTCAGGTGATAACCGTCTTTGTTGGCACCACAGACAAAGTTTGCCAGCACTGCGGCGCTGCGATCTGCAACGATGCGAATTGATAATCCGAGCGGACCCAGCGAGCCGGCAGATGCGCCGGTAACAGCGCGGATATCCGCTTCAGAGGCGAATGTCAGCGGGCTTTGTACGCCGGCCAGTTTCTCTGCTTTGATTTCGTTTAACTCATGGTCACCGCGTAATAACAGCGCCACCAGTGGTTGTGGTGATTTTTCGTCTGTACGCTCGCCGTATACCAGCAATGTCTTGATGATCTGGTTGGCGTCAACGGCCAATAATGCGGCAACTTCGGCGATAGTACCGGCGTTTGGCGTCGCGATTTCAGTCACTGGTGCTGTCGCGGCAGGGCGCGGCGTCGTGGGTGCCAATGCTTCAGCTTTTTCAATATTTGCCGCGTAATCGCTGGCATCAGAGAAGACAATCGCATCTTCACCGGACGAGGCCAGTACGTGGAATTCGTGGGAAACCGCGCCACCAATGGCGCCGGTATCGGCTAAGACCGGACGGAACTCGAGGCCTAACCGGGTAAAGATATTGCTGTAAGCCTGATACATCGCCTGATAGGTCTTCTCCAGACATTCCTGACTCAGGTGGAAGGAGTAGGCGTCTTTCATCAGGAATTCACGCGCGCGCATCACACCAAAACGTGGCCGGCGTTCGTCGCGGAATTTGGTCTGGATTTGTTATAAATTCAGCGGCAGCTGTTTGTAGCTGCTGACTTCTTTACGCACCAGGTCGGTGATGACTTCTTCGTGGGTTGGGCCGAGCACAAAGTCACGCTGGTGGCGGTCTTTAAAACGCAGCAGTTCTGCGTCCATTTTTTCCCAGCGACCAGATTCCTGCCACAGTTCAGCCGGTTGTACCATCGGCATCAGCACTTCAATCGCACCGGCTTTGTTCATTTCTTCACGTACAATCGCTTCGACTTTACGCAGCACCCGGATACCGTTCGGCAGCCAGGTGTACATACCGGACGCTTCACGACGGATCATGCCGGCACGCAGCATTAACTGATGGCTGATAATTTCGGCATCGGCCGGCGTTTCTTTTAACGTGGATAACAGGTACTGACTGGTGCGCATTGCTGTGTTCACTCTGAAATACAAATAATTTGGCCCTATTCTAACAAGGGGTTTAGTCGGGCAGAAGGGTGATTTGCTGTTTTCTGAAGTCTGATTGTACTTGCTGACCTGCGCCCATGCCGCCGAGGCTGTAAATCCCGCCGTCGATTTCGATGAGATTACGCAGGTCCATCACAGCTGCATTGGTTTTACCCAGCCGCCACTTTTGGCTGTTGAGCTGATATAACCAGACTTTATCATCGGGCTCAGCCGGTTTGCCGCTATAGCCGATGCCGTTGAAATTGTAGGGAGTGCTGCTGCCACCGATAAATGCCAGATAACGTTCACCTTCAATAGTGACTGGCAGCGCGGCCTGCCGGTAACGCGCGGTCCCGGTTGGATGCGGGATGGCTTTCCAGCTGATTTTGCGCGCATTGCTGCGGTTGATATCGCCACGATAACAGGCCGGGCTTGCGACGTAGCTGCGTTCACCCGCCGGATCTAACGCGGCTGCAACGCCGTCACAAACGACCATGACGTTTCCTTCAATGGCTGCGGCATGGCCAAATACCGGCGTCCCGGGAAAAGGCGTGGCCTGAGCCCATTTCTGCGTGAAGTTATCAAACAGCTGCACCAGATTGACATTGCCGTCGTTATGCCAGCCGCTGACGAGGTAGATATAGCGGTTCTGATAGGCAAGGGCGACACTGTCGTCGACGGCTACCGGCATATCCGGCAATTTGGTGAAGTTTTTACTGATCACACTAAAACGGTAGCTATCTGGCTGGGTAACTTCGGTGCCATCCAGGGCGACCAAATAACCACCAAACAGATAGAAGTTTTGTTCCAGCACAGTCGCCGTCATGGCGAGGCGCCCGTTGTGGCCAAGGCTATTGGGTACATTTGGCAATTTTTGCCAGCTGCTGTCGCCGCTGAGTAACAGCCAGCCTTTGCTGTGGGTGTCCGCAGCGGTTTTAGCTGCACCGAGCCCGGCAAAACTGGCGATATAAGTTTTGCCGCGGATAGTGGTCGTCAGGACAGGGTTATTACTGACCGGCTCCGGCAGCGGTGGCAGCGTCTGTGCCATTGTCTGTGCGCTCAGCAGGCAGAATAAAAATGTCGGTAACGTGGTTGTGGTTGCCATCGACAGTCCATTTGATGTTGTAGTGATACAGAGTCATACCATAAGTTTGGATATCTTCGCGCTGTTTTTTGTAAGGTGGCCGCGGGTCCTGTTTTAACACTTTTTCGATAAACAGCTGCAGATGCGGGTATTGCTGCTGTTTCTGACAAAATTGCACTGCAGTCTCGCTAAAGCTGACCGTCATCGCTGTCTCTGGTGCCGCGTCGGCAAAACCGCCGAGCGCATCCGGCAACGCATCTGAATAGGGCAGATATGGTTTAATGTCTAATACGGGGGTGCCGTCGAGCAGATCAATACCGGATAAATGTAATACCAGTAATTCGCCGCGCCGGCTGACGCCTTCGAGTTTCACCACAGACAAGCCGATAGGGTTGGGTCTGAATGTGGCGCGGGTGGCGAACACCCCTTTTTTGGTATTGCCGCCAAGGCGTGGTGGCCGCACCATGGGCGACCAGCCTTTATTTGCGGTTTCGTGAAACACAAACACCAACCACAGATGCGAAAAAGCTTCGATGCCGCGCACAATGGCGTCATCGGCATAAGGCGGGTGCAACACCAGTTCCCCGCGCGCTTCTGGAATAAGGCCTGGCTGGCGTGGAATGGCAAATTTCTGTTTATAAGGCGACTGGATAAATCCGAGCGCCGGGAAGTTAAACCTCTGGTCCATGGGCAGAACAACAATCTCTGGCAGGTGTGTTGTTGACATTATCCGGTGCCGGCGCGCAAACAACAAGGTTCAGCCGCTGCAGATGCAGAAGTGCTTGCTCTTGGCTGTCTGGGTGTCTAGAGTGATTTGTTTGCCAATGACGTAAAGAGTTGTGATTCGATGGAACAGAAAACACTATTGATTGAATGCCCGGATTCAAAGGGCCTGATCGCCCAAATTACCAATATTTGTTACAAGCATCAGCTGAATATCACCCGCAATACTGAATATGTCGACCCGGACTCAGGCCGCTTTTATATGCGTACTCAGCTCGAAGGGATTTTTAATGATCATACTCTGTTGCTGGATTTGGACCGTGCTTTGCCCCAAGGCAGTGAAAGGCAATTAGTCGGCACCGCGAAAAAGCGTGTGGTGATTCTGGTGACCAAAGAAGCGCATTGCCTTGGCGATATTCTGATGAAAGTGTTTGATGGTTCACTGGAACTGGATATTGCGGCTGTCATCGGTAATCACCCGCATTTACAGGCGCTGACCGAGAAATTCGACCTGCCGTATCATTTTATTGACCATCAGGGGGTCAGCCGGGTTGAGCATGAACAATTATTGGCCGCGCAGATAGCACAGTATCAGCCGGATTATCTGGTGCTGGCGAAGTTTATGCGGGTATTAAGCCCGGATTTTGTGGCGGCTTATCCGAACCGCATCATCAATATCCATCATAGTTTTTTACCGGCCTTTATCGGTGCACATCCTTATCGCCAGGCCTTTAATCGCGGCGTCAAAATTATTGGTGCGACTGCACATTTTGTTACTGATCATCTGGACGAAGGTCCAATCATTAAACAAATGGTGACGAATGTTGACCATACTTACAGTGCAAAAG
>CAMLNG010000267.1 GCA_946481195.1 uncultured Chromatiaceae bacterium | reverse complement strand
CACAAAGCCCAAACACAGAATACCAAAAACTGGTCTTAGTAGTTGGGCAAGGCAATAGCGAACCCGGCAGATACGACAAGGCCAGAGCGTCAGAGTTCCAGCGGTTAATCAGGTAAAAATAACGGCCCTAACGGCGATTTGGGAATGGCAAAATGCGCCGGATAATCGACATCAACCAGATATAGGCCTTCAGCTTTCGCGGTAGCAGCCGCTAGTGTCCGGTCTTTTGCCGCCAGCAATTCCGCTATCCACTCTGGTGGACGGCGCCCCATGCCCACTTCCAATAAACTGCCGGTGATATTACGCACCATATGATGCAAAAACGCATTGGCTTTGATATCGAGCACAATGTAGTCACCAAATCTGTTGATTTGCAGGTGCATCACGTTGCGAAATGGCGTGTTGGACTGACATTGAATGGCGCGGAACGAGGAGAAATCCTGCTCGCCCAATAACACAGGCGCGGCTTGTTGCATCAGGCTGACATCAATTTCCTGGTGATAATGACTAAGGCCAGCCCCTAGAATGGCTGGACGGAACTTGCGGTTGTAAATCACATAACGGTAGCGACGGGCTGTCGCAGAGAAGCGAGCATGAAAATCGTCCGGTACCGATTGCGCCCAGCGTACCGCTATGCCAGTAGGTAAATTTGAATTGGCTCCCATGATCCAACCGCGCATATCCCGGATGGCTTCGGTATCAAAATGAATGACCTGGCCGGTACCATGTACGCCGGCATCGGTGCGGCCAGCGCAAAAAATTTCAATCGGCGCATTAGCAACCTGGCTTAAGGCTTTTTCCAGCTCGCCCTGAATGCTGTTCACTTCCCGCTGACGTTGCCAGCCGAAATAGCCGGTTCCGTCGTACTCAATCCCCATCGCAATACGCATTCTGACTCCAAGGGCCCCACTCATTCAGCGGCGGCGAGTATAACAAAGCCGCCGCACTGCGGCAAAAGCAGGCTTTAGATAACAAAAAAGCGCCATCGGCGCTTTTCTGTAACGACGACATGACTTTACGACTGCAGCGCAGATGCTTCCTGTTTGACATGTGCCGGAGCGTCCGAAGCCATAATCTCTTTAATCAGATGATTGGCGCTATCCGCATCACCGATCTCAATGTAAGCCCGGACCAGGTCGAGTTGCCCGGCAAAACCACCATCGGCATGATCGACGTCGCCGGCTTCATCCGCAGCGATTAAATCTTCAAAATCTGCCAACCCCACATCGATATTCAGCGCTTTCAGTTCAGCATCAGGTTCAAGCTGATCTTCGGTTGCAGCGAGTAACTTGTCGATATTGACGAAATCCGGCAGTTCAACCGGGTCCGCGTCTGCCTGATAGCGGCTTTGACCCTGCTGTAATTGTTCAAGCTCCGCCAGGACTTCCGCTGCTTTTTGTTGATCAGCCTGCGGATCTGCAACAGGCGCAGCGAAATCCTCCAGCCCGGATAACAACTCATCGAAGTTCATATCATCCAGCTGGTGCAATTCAGACTGTTCGGCCGTCAGCAGTGTTTCTTCGTGGGCTTCAGGTAGATCGTCAGGGAAAATCGCCGACTGCTCAGGATCGTCCAGTTCCAGTTCCGGATACTCATCCAGTACTTTGCTGGGCCGCTCAACCGATGAAATGCCTTCAAATACTCTGGCAACCGAATTGTCGTCAGACAAGCCTAAATCCGGCATCTCCGTCGATGTATCCTCCAATCCGGCGAACTCGGATAAATATTCGGTTTCCGCATTATTTTCGGCGGCAAGCTCTGCCTCAATACCGCTATCTGAGCCTTCGTCCATCATCAACTCTTCGATATCGATAAAATCGTCGACTGGTGCAGCGTCCTTGGCGATTTCTTGTTCATTTGCGGCGAAGTCAACGACTGCGTGCTCAGGCTCGACTGATGTACTGTCGGCCACAGGCTCGGTTAGCATTGCACTGAAATCGGCAATGCTGAGTTCAGCGTCCGCAATGTCCGCCGATGCCTGCGTCAGTGCTTCGTCTGGCAGGCTCAGTTCAGCCAGTGAATGTTTCGCCTGTTGCGATTGAGCACGGATCTCTGCGACTTCGTTGAGAATTTCATCCAGCTCATCCAACAGACCGGATTCATCCTCTGCCGCCATCAATTCTTCAGGCTCAAATGCCTCGGGCAGTTCAGTAGCCTCTGCCATCGCCAAAGCATTCTCCTGCTCTTCCGGCATAGGTTCGGCCAGGTCAGCATCGCTTTGTTCTGCTTCAAGCTGTTCTTCTGCCAGCGACTCAGCAAAGGCCTCCAGCTCAGAGCTATCAAAAGTCTGTTGTCCTGCTGGCAATTCCACTTCAGTCGCGGCAGCACTGCTGTCAGCGGCCTGAGTCATATCCAGTAAGGCATCGATATCAAAATCATCATCGGTTTTAGTGTCGTCGCCGGCAGGTGACGTCACTGTCTCGGCAGGCGCGGCAGGCGTTGTGGCCGCAACAGCCTGGGTTTGGGCGACCAGCGCATCAATATCAAAGTCATCGTCGTCCAGCGTCATTGCACTGACCTCGACCGACTCTTCACCTGGTAAATCCAGTTCGATTTCTTCCAGTAGCTCGTCCGATTCAGCTGCTTCGGCTGCGGCATAAGCCAGTGCTGCGGCTGATACCTGAGGATCGCTCAGTAAATCAGATTCCGTACCTGCTTCAGGTTCAGTTTTGGCTTGCGCCTGCTGTGCGGCCATCGCCTGATTAAAAATCGCGTCCGGATCTTCGTCATCGTCGTCCGCCAGATTGTCAAACAGGGAACTGAGCTCGTTGCCAGAGAGAATATTATTTGGATCAAAGGCTTGCTTGGCCTCAAATGCCGGCTCATCAGCATCCAGCAGATTACTCAGCGCATCACCGGCAAGAATATTATCCGGGTCAAATGGCTCTGCCTTGGCTGGCGCCGGTGACGGCTCCAGCGGGTCGAGAGGATCGTCAAGCAAATCATCCAGGTCAAAAGCTCCGGCCGATTTCTTAGTGTCGGTTCCCAGATCTAGATGATCGTCCAGTAAATCATCGTCATCAAAGCTCGCCATCGCCGGTTTTCTGGCTGGCGTCCGGTCAAAATCATCATCCAACCGAATGCCGCTGCTCATGCTGTCGTTTAGCAATGAATCGTCCAGATTAATCAGGCTGCTTTCGTCAAAATCCAGACTGTCATCCAGCGGCGGCAATGGTGACTTGTAGTTTGGATCTAACGCCGGGCTCGCTGTCGCTGCCGATACTGCTGCAGCGGCTTTTTTGCTCTTACGGCGGATCAATAACACCACACCAAACAACACCAGTGCTGCCGGCAATGCCGCCGCCAGGATCCAACCGGCCGGGCTATTGGCAAGATTTTGCCAGGTTTCGGCAAAGTTAAACCCTTCCTGCTGTTTGCGGATCTGCTCGCGTTGTTGCTCCAGCATCTCGGTTTGTTGCTGCAGAAGCTGCTGTAACTGGGTTTGAATTTCGCTGTCTTTATCCAGCTGCTGCTTCACATTCGACAGTTCTGAGACCACAGTATCGAGTTGCTTTTTCAGCGCGGTATTTTCCTGCACTATGGTTTCAACATTCGCCATAGATGCCCCGAGCCGGTCACGCAAATCAGACATTTGCTCAGTCTGCTGCGCTTCCACCCGATTCAGCTCGTCAGTAATTTCTTGTTGCGCTTTGGCGATATCAACTTGTTTGGCCGAGTGATCTTCCGGTTTTTGCTGCGCTGCTTTGCGGATTTTCTCTGCCCAGACGCGGTCGTCGTTTTCTGATTTACGCTGCGCCATCACAGGGTCAATCGCCAGAATGTCGCGAATGCCAGGCACTTCCAGGAAAGCGCCGGGTTTGAGATGGTTAAAGTTATCGTCGAGGAAAGCGTCAGGATTGTTCTGATACAGCGCAAACATCATCTGGTACATGTTGACGCGTTTGTCCGGCCGGGCCTGCTCGGCCAGACGCCATAAAGTATCCTGCGCCGACAATGGGCCCAGCCGGGTCACTGCCGGAGTATCAAATTCTTTTGGACCGCGTAAGCGCGCCGTGGATTCAGCCCAGGCTGCCGTCATAAAATTGACGGTAAACAGAATGAGCAAAATTCGCATCAGAAGCATGCAATATTCCCTAACAACCATTGGATCCAGCTGGATGCCCATTGCATCCGGACTGAACGCCTGAGTGCTGTATCCGCCATTGGATATAGTCGCTCTGCAAACAATGTTCCACAATTTGCGGCCCTTTCGGCAGATTCTAAACCAGATTGGCAAAAAGGTGCAGACCAGCGCCACAGAAAGCCGGCTTGGAGGGGGCGACAGCGAAAAATAAAAGGGCCCCAAGTTGGGGCCCCTGCGTAGACATTGTTGCGAACTTACAGGTAATCGCGGATCAGATGTTCTGCAATCTGAATGCTGTTGGTCGCCGCACCTTTACGCACGTTGTCGGCCACCACCCACAGATTTAACCCGTGCTCATGTGACAGATCTTTACGGATGCGGCCAACAAACACATCGTCCTGACCTTGCGCATGGCTGACCTGAGTCGGGAATTCTGCATTGTCTTCCAGCAGCACCACACCCGGCGCCTGAGCCAGTAAGGCTTTGACTTCTTCCACACTGATAGGCGAACGGGTTTCGATGTGAACTGCTTCGGCATGGCCGTAAAACGCTGGTACCCGTACCGCAGTCGCATTTACCGAAATGCTGTCATCGCCCATGATCTTCTGGGTTTCCCAGTGCATTTTCATTTCTTCTTTGGTGTAGCCGTTGTCCAGGAATACGTCAATTTGTGGAATGACGTTAAAGGCAATCTGGCGCGAGAATTTGCCAGTGGATTCAAGCGGACGGCCATTCAGCAACTGCGCCGTTTCAGAGGCTAAAGCTTCAATGCCTTGCTGGCCTGCACCGCTGACCGACTGATAAGTTGCCACGTTCACGCGTGTAATACCAACAGCATCATGGATAGGTTTTAACGCCACCAGCATCTGAATAGTCGAACAGTTCGGGTTGGCAATGATGTTGCGGTTACGATAGTCAGCAATGGCGTGCGCGTTCACTTCAGGCACCACTAACGGAATATCAGCTTCATAGCGGTAATGCGAGGTGTTATCTATGACAATACAACCGGCATCGGCCGCTTTTGGCGCGTAAACCGCCGACACACTGCCGCCGGCTGAGAACAAACCAATTTGGGCCTTGGTCCAGTCAAAGGTCTCAGCATCCAGCACTTCTACCTGTTTACCACGAAACGTCACTGTGCCACCGGCAGAGCGTTTACTGGCCAATGGGTAAAGATTGCGTACCGGAAAATCGCGCTGCTCAAGAATTTCGATCAAATGCTGACCGACCAAACCTGTAGCGCCTAATACTGCGACATCAAATTGCTGAGCCATTTGGTTTGTTCCCCTTTATTTCTGGCTGAAACCTAAACGAATTAAATAATCGGCTACCTGCCCCTGCAGGCATACTGAACTGAATTCCCGCCGTGGCGGGTAGGTCTTTCTGAGCCAGTCAAACCCGTGCGTGACCAGATGCCGTCTGAACAATGCATCGTCACGCCGGACATCATATAACATACGGCAAAGATTTTGGACATCTAAAAGTCTAAAATTTGGCGAAATTTGCAGCTTTTCTATCGCCGCCACC
>CAMLNG010000266.1 GCA_946481195.1 uncultured Chromatiaceae bacterium | reverse complement strand
TGCCATGTTCATTCTCTTTTACTGATGTATTCGCGCTGATGAAACAAGCCGGCGGGGCCGGCTTGTCGGGAGTAGCGTCAAATCTGCCTTATTTCAGGTGTTGTTGCAACGCGCTGGCTGCATGGTCCAGCTGGGCTTGGACAGTTGGGACTGTGCTCAGCGGGTTTAACAGGCCAAAGTCGTGGATCATACCGTTATATCGCACTGAGGTCACGGTCACACCAGCCTGGTCCAGTTTGATAGCATAAGCTTCACCTTCATCTCGCAGCACATCCAGTTCAGCGGTTTGGACCAGTGCTGGCGGTAAACCCTGCAGCTGGGCGGTTGTGGCCCGCAGTGGCGAGGCATAAATCTCGTTGCGCTCGGCCGGATTGGTGGTGTAGTTATCCCAGAACCACGTCATCATATTGCGGGTCAGGAAGTAACCTTGCTGGAACTGCTGATAAGAGCCGTTCTCAAAGCTGGCATCGGTTACTGGCCACATCAGCAGCTGGAATTTCAGTGCCGGTGTGCCGGCCGCTTTGGCTTTGAGGGCAACCACTGCCGCCATGTTACCACCGACGCTATTACCGGCAACGGCCAGGCGTTTGCCATCGACCTTAATCTCTGCACCATGTTCAGCGACCCATTTAGTCGCGGCATAGGCCTGATTAATCGCCGTTGGGTATTTGCTTTCCGGTGACGGCGTGTAATCCACATACACAGCTGCTGCGCCAGAGCGGGCAACCAAATCACGGATTAAGCGCTCGTGTGTTGGGAAGTCACCTAACACCCAGCCACCGCCGTGGAAGAACATAAAGGCGGGCAAAGTGCCTTTGCTGCCGGCCGGGCGCACAATCACCAGTTTGAGTTTCTGACCATCGGCGACAATCCATTTCTCACTGACATCGGCTGCCGGTAAGGCTGCACCGGCCTGTGCGCCTGTCAGCACCGCACGGGCGTCTTTCGGGCTTAACTGTTCCAGTGGTTTGCCACCACCTTGTGCCAGCACATTTAAAAAGGCTTCAGTGTTTTTTTCGACGCCCGGGATCTCCGCTGCGTACAAAGTGTTACTACCAACGGCGCTCAGCAGGCCTAATGCGACAATGCTGTAACCAATAGATTTCTGTAAAGTTTTCATCATCTTGCTCCGGTATTCAGTTCGCGGCCTGCGGCACGCCTTGGGTTTGATTTGCGATTATTGTTATCGCGATAACTGTTTGTCTAAAAAAAGGTCCGGGACGGACGCTGGTTACACCAGCGTCAGGCGGACTTGCAGTGAATTACGCGTCGCATTTGAGTACGGACATACCTGATGCGCTTTTTGCACTAAATCGTTTGCCACATCTGCAGCAACACCTGGCAGGTCAATGAAAAGCTCTACATCCAGACCAAAACCGCCCGGGATTTGGCCGATACCCACTTCAGCACGGATGTTCGCGTCAGCAGGAATAACGATTTTGCTTTGGCCAGCCACATATTTGACTGCGCTTAAGAAACAGGCTGAGTAGCCAGCCGCAAACAGTTGTTCCGGGTTTGTCGCAGCACCACCGGCACCACCCAGTTCACGTGGCGTGCTTAATTTCACATCCAGGTTGTTGTCGCTGGATACAGCGCGACCGTCACGGCCTGAAGTACTGGTTACAACTGCTTTATAGATAACTTGCATGATAGAGCTCCTGATTATGTTAAGGGTTTCGCGTTTGCGTATTTCGCAAAGTGTTATCGCGATAACTATTTACTTAAAAAAACAACCTTTGTTTTGCTGCTGCCCGGTTCGTGTTTGCCGTGCCGCAGTCTGCTCACCAGGTCATTTGTGTTCTGGCTTGAGATAAAGGTATCGCGATAACAATTATTGCGCAAGTAATATTTTTTTAATTTTAATAAATGCGAGTTATGTGTTTGATTATTTGATGAATATTTTTGATTGCCGGTTTGTCAGCTGGATCTGTCCATGCGGCTCGTTAAATATTGGCTTGGTAGCTTGTACGGAGCTGAAACCCGGGCTTCATGGTACGGCGGCGCTTCACTCGCCGATACCTACGAATTCATTCGCAGCGTAGGCATCGGCCAGCGTCAGCGCCGCCGTACAGAACCAGTTAAACGATGGCAAATTGCTTCAGGATGCCAGGATGAGCATGGATGTTTGTGGCAGATAGAAGAGGAATGGAGCAGGCGATTGCCAGTCAGCAATCGCCTGGACGAGCTTTTTTACAGCAAATTCGCCGCCAGATAAGCCAGCGCGTAGGCCAGCAGGCCGTAACCGATAACTAAGCCAGCCGCGATGCGGTTGCTGCCGGTTTCGGCACGGATAGTGGCGACTGTGGCAACACATTGCAGCGCTACCACGTAGAACAGCAGCAGGCCAAAGCCGGCGCCAAACGCCAGGCCGTCAGCCTGAATATTGGCGGCAAGGCCGGCGATGTTTTCGTCGGCGCCGTCGATACCAAACAGCGTGCCGAGCGCGCCGACAAAAACTTCACGCGCCAGGAACGACATCAGAATCGCCACACCATACCGCCAGTCGAGGCCAAGCGGTGCAAACACCGGTTCGATAAAATGACCAATCTGACCTAAATAAGAGTGCTCCAGGCCAGCAGCGTCATGCGGGAAATAACCGAACAACCAAATCAGCACTGTCACGGCAAAAATCACCGGGCCTGAGCGATAGACAAAGCTTTTCGCCGCACTCATTACGCGCACAATCAACGGCTTCCAGTGTGGCAGCCGGTAGTTTGGCAACTCCAGAATAAACGGCATATCGGATTTTTCGTCTTTGCTTACCACAAAGCGTGACAGCATCAGGCTGACCATCAGCGCGATAATAATCCCCATCAGATACAAACCAAAAAACGCGATGCCCTGTAAATTCACCAGGCCACCCAGATAAGCGCGCTCCGGAATCAGCACGCTGATGAGCAGCGCATAAACAGGCAGCCGCGCCGAGCAGGCCATCAGCGGAATCGTCATCATAGTGATGAGGCGTTTACGCGGCGATTCGATAGTGCGTGCCGCCATAATGGCCGGAATGGCACAGGCATGGCCGGATAAATACGGGATAAAACTGCGGCCGGACAAACCGAAATAACTCAAAGGCCGGTGGCAAATCAGCGCCGCTCGGGCGAGATATCCACTGTCTTCCAGCAGGCCGATGATCAGCGTCAGCATCATAATTTGCGGCACAAATACCAGGAAAGAACCGACACCACCAAAAATAGCGTCATTGAGGAAATCGCTGGTCGCGCCTTCGCCGATAAAACCTGTGACCCAATGCGCCAAAGCGCCGATGCCGGCTTCTACCGCGTCCATCAAAGGCGCAGCGAGAGTGAAAATACTCTGGAATAACAGAAACATCACCACTAAAAAGGCGAGGCCACCGCTGATGTTATTCAGCATAAAGGTGTCGATGCGGTTCTGGTTTTTCAGCACCAGGCTGGAATCCAGGCCGTATTGGCGCGCCAGACTGCGGCTTAAGTTACGTAATGCCTGTTCGTCGCCGTGGTCCAGTGCCGGCACGGCTGGCTCGGCGGCTTGCGCCAGGGCCAGTACCCCCTGACGAAACTCATGGATTCCCAATAAGGTTTTGGCTGAAATGGCAAATACCGGGCTGCCGAGTGCCGCACTTAACGCGGCGGTGTCGAGCTGATGGCCAAAGCGTTGCAGTTCGTCCGCCATATTCAGCGCAAACACCAGCGCTTTTTGATGGGACCGCGCCAAAGCCTGCACCTGCAACCCAAACATCAGGCTGCTTTCCAGCCGTGTCGCGTCCAGGTTACAAATCACCAGCGCGGTATTGGCGTCTTGCAGGGCTTCTTTGAGTTTATTGACGGCAATTTCTTCGTCACGCGATAAACTGCTCAGTGAATAAGCGCCCGGATAATCCACCAGTTCAAACTGGTCAAAACGGCCGGATTTCAGTTCCACAGTGACACCGGGATAATTGGCGACTTTCTGCCGTAAACCGGTCAGCTGGTTAAACAACAGGCTTTTACCGGAATTGGGTTTACCTACCAAAACGATTTTTTTCATCAGAAGCCTTTTCTGCAAACGGGGTTGCCGGTTTTGCCCGGCACCCGGAGAAATTGAAGGGCGACGCAGTTACAGCTGCGGCTCGATCAGAATATGTTGGGCGACCTGTTGCTCCAGCGTGTAGACACAATCCTGGATCTGCACAATCATCGGGCCATTAAACGGGCCGCGGCCCAAACAGATCAGTGGCTGGCCGGGTTCCAACCCCATTTCACGCAACCGGTTCAGCACCAGCGGATTTAAACCGGCAGCCAGTTCCACCACAGACACTGCAGCTTTTTTCGGGGCGTCCCACAACGTATGACGGGCAGAAACAGGACCAGCAGGGTTATAAACGGTCATCAGACAACAACTCCCGGCGCGCTAAATGATAATAATTGTCATTGTCGCTAAATTAGCTGCCGAATTCAAACCCAATTTGATCAATGGCGATAACTGCTATCTGTAGTAAGGCGTATTGCCAGCGTTGATGCTGCGGAAAAAGACTTAGTGTCAAAACTTCGGCAATGATCCCATCAGCGGCATGGTCGAAAAAACCTGCTATAACTCAATACATTGTCTGCTCTGTGTTGGTGTTTGCCGGACCCGAAAACACCTGTTTGCCCCGGAAGGCCTTACTTGATAAAGCGATGGCGAGGGCAATGTTGTGCCTGCCGCTGTCGATAAAGAGATGATGTTATGGTTGTATCCAGATCCGCGAATTGGCCCTGTGCCGTGCTTGCCAGTCTGCTGTTAATGCCCTGTATATCGCAGGCCGAACTCAGCTCCACAGTCACCCTGACCAGTGATTATTTGTTTAACGGCGTCACATTAACCGACCACAACCCGGCATTGCAGCCGACCCTGGACTGGAATAATGGTTCAGGTCTTTATGCCGGGCTTTGGGCGTCCAATGTCAAATTTGCGCCGGGCACCAGTGTGGAATTTGACGCCACTGTCGGTCATTGGTGGCAGCTCAATGCCGACTGGTTGCTCGATGCCGGTATTGCGCAATACACCTATCACGGCTCCGATGGGCCACAGAGCCGGGGTTTTAATTTCCCGGAAGCTTATTTGAAAATTTCATACCAAAAAACCAAGTTATCTTATTGGTATGCCTCGGATTATTTCGGTGCCGGCGGTGGCCATTATATCGTTGCGCTCAATCATGCTATTCCGCTGGGTTCGGGCGAATTGCTGCTGCAGGTCGACCGCTCGACCTCCACTCAAACTGACAAATTTATGCGCGACAATGACGGTACCTATCATCACTGGCGGCTTGGTTATCAGCAAGCCGCCTTTGGCCTCAACTGGGTTTTGGCCTTTGATGATACCGATCTGGAGTTGCCGGTGCTGGGCGATGCCCGGCTGTCGCTCAGTGTCAGTAAAACTTTCCCGTGGTAATGGTGGTGTTCTGTTCCGAGGTTTTTTATGCAGGTTGATTCTTTACGTTTTAAGTTAAGCGCCGGGATGGCGGTGCTGATCACGCTGGTGGTGTCTTTGCTGACCGGCCTTGGCTGGTTTTCCAGTAAATCCAATAACGAAGCAGCTATCCGGCTGCTGAATCAGTCGTTGCAGCAACAGGCGGAAGCGACATTGAATGACGCCGCCGGAGGTATCGCTGAAGAAACTTCGGCGCTGAT
>CAMLNG010000265.1 GCA_946481195.1 uncultured Chromatiaceae bacterium | reverse complement strand
ATGAAGACTGGCCGGTACTGGAAGCACTGGCCAATCGCAGCCAGTTGTACAGCTTTAGTTTTCAGGACGTGCAGGCGCTGTTTAGTCGTTATTTCCCACAGCTCTCCAGTGAGCAGGTGTTTCGCGAAGCACAGAAACTGCTGGCGCAGGAAATTCTGATCCCGCAGGCCAAATCCAGTCAGCTGGAACTCAACCGTTCGGTGCTGGAATTTATCCAGTTTCTGACCCAGGAACATAATCTCGGTACAGTCGGCGATATTCAAAGCCGGATTGACGAATTAGACCGTTTGCGCGCCCGCCTCGATACCGCCGTGCGGCAAAAAGACGTCCACGAGATGCGCCGTTTTGTCCGGCTGATGGATGAACGGGTGCGCGAAGTGGTGAAACACTTCCGTAAAAACGAAAGCGCCATTTTACATCTGGTTGACAAGGCCAAAGCCGATGACAGCAATTTGTCGCTGGCGCGCCGTTACGCCGCCGTGATGGAAGCGTTCGACGAATACATCGAGCCGGTGCTGCAGATGATTGATATCAACGGGCCTTTTCAGACCAGCATCGAAACGCTGGAACATTGCCTGTCAGATTTAGTGCAGTTTATCGAAGACACCGGTTTTATGTCCGGTGACAAAGAACCTTTGGTCCAGCTGCGCACCCGCTTACTTGACATGAACCAGATTGGCCGTGAATCGCTGACCAGAAGCACCGACGTGTTGATGCCGCTTCGGGAAGAACTGCGGAAAAATACGCTGATTTCGCGTAACGCCAGTCTGGTGCTCGCGACCTTACGCAAACAGGGTTTTGAACCAACCATGGAACAGCTGGTACCAAAGTTCAGCTCAGACCATCAAAAATTCAGCCTTGGCAGTGCCAATCAGATCACCAGCTATATGGCCGAACTGGTAGATTATCAAGATGATAACTATCAGCTGCCCGACGCCGTCGACAGTCAGCCCGGCGCCAATATCCGCGTGCCGGATCTGCAGGATGTGCTGAAATCGGCCCGCACGCAGAAAACCAATACCGACTTATCGCAATGGCTGGCAAGCAGTTATCCGCAGTTGCCGGTCGATGAATTATTATTTTTATATCAGGAACTCAGCCGCGCTCCGGCGTTAAAACTGGAACATCAGGACCAGGCCAGTGAAATGGAAGTCAATGGCTTCCGCCTGCGCCTGCACCCTTTTGTCACCCGCCACAGCGACAGGACATAACCCATGCAGATTGATCTCGAAAAGCTGCCCAATCTGGCAGACATTCACAAACGCCTGACCACCGGCTACCACATCAGCGAGCAGGATTTTGCGCTCTGGACTGAACTGGACGGCAATGAAGACGCCTACAGTGCCTTATTTGCTGCACTCGGCAATCAGCTGAAACGCGACAGCCGGGGTTTCTTTTATTTTGATGTCGACGACGCCACCGTCAATATGGGCAAAATTTCCCGGCTGTTTGCACTGACGACTTATGCCTTAGTTGAGTTTTTTGCCGATCAGGGCCAGGACCCATTACGGGCATTGTTTGAAACTGAAATTAATCACGAAATTTTATCCAGCATTCTGCAACAGCAATATCACTTGTTTGAGCAGCTGGAGATTTATTCAGCCACTGATTTAAAACGCGAAGTCGGCAACCGGATGCTTCGCTACGGCTTTGCCAAAACTCAGGGTGATAACTTTAAACTGCTGCCGCCGTTGTATCGTTTCCTCGATGCATTAGTGGCCGTTGATTCTCTACAGGCGGATGAGGGCCATACCGATGTCTGAACTTTATGGCTTAACCAAACTTGCGCTGCTGAACACCGCCGGCTACGCCAAATGTGTCATTCCGCTTGATGATGCTGCGTCGATTTGCGCGCCGAATAATACCGGGAAAAGCTCGGTGATCAACGCACTGCAATTTCCGCTCATTAATGATTTGCGCCTGACCGAATGGGACGGCCATGACCTCGATGAAACGCGCAAATTCTATTTTGGCACCGATCAGAGTTACATTCTGCTCGAAGCCAATCTGCCGGAAGGCCCGGTGGTGATAGGCGTTGCTGGTCTTGGCAAAATTGCCGGTTACCAGTTCCAGTACTTCTGTTATCGCGGAAAGTTGGACCTCACGCATTATGTCAGTGAAAACAGCATTATCCGCTATAACAAGCTGGACCATCACCTGCGCAATTTAGGCTTTGAGCCGCTGGAATTAAAGCCATCGGAATTAAACGCCATGCTGACTGGCGGCGCCACGCCTTTCGACAGCAAAATCAATCTGCGGATGATCCCGCTGACTAACGTCAGCGACGCGCCGGTCTACAAAGACATCTTCCGCCGCATTCTGAACCTGCACCGCTTAACAGCCCAGGACGTCAAACGCTTGTTACTGCCTGTGTTTGCCCGCCATTTAAGCGACCCTAAAGTCGATTTTTATACGGTCTGGCACAACGCTTTTGAAAAAGTAAACCGCGACCGGCGTGAACTCAAAGCGCTGGAAAATCAGCAACAAGCCGTTGAGGCGTTAGAAAACCTGATTGATAACCGCGCCGTACTCAAAGGCCGCCTGGCCGCCTACGCGCCAAAGCTCGACAAAGCGCTGATTGAGTTTCAGAGTTATCTGGACGAACAGCAACAGGAACTTGGCGAGCAGCTCGAAGCGCTGGCGCAGGAAAAACATCAGCTGGAAGACAAACAGCGTTTGTATGTTGGCCAGATCAAAGAGCTGTCGAGTAAACAACTTGGCCTGAAAAGCTGGTTTGACGAGCATGACGCCCTCGCCCAGCGTTTTGGCCTGACCAACCTGCCGACACTGCAGTCGAACCTCGCCAATATCCGCGCCCAATACGAGAGCCTGAGCCATAGCCTGCAAGGCGCGGCGAACTTAAATCCGGCAACACTCGCGCATCAGCAAGCGCAAACCCAGAAGCAGTTAAAGAGCCTGAAACTGCAGCTGAAAAACCTCGAATACAATCTGTATTCGCGGCTACGCGAAGATTTGTCTTTAGGTGAAGTGCAGCAGCTGACCAAGCTGTTGAACCCGGATTTATTGTCGTTATCGACCGCCAGCGGCGGCGATGTGGTGATCAGCGACGATGATGCTTTTGCTGAGCAACTAGGTCAAATCGCCGACGCCTTTAAAGGTGGCAAATTACATCTGGCCGGCGCCACTATTGATTTAAGCCATTTAACCGCGCCCGATATGGCCGGCAGTGAAGGCAAAGTCGCGCTGAAAGAGCAAATCGAAGCATTGCAGCTGACATTATCCACACTCGATCAACAAGCGGAAGTTGCTGTTGATTTTGCCGGCAAAAGCCGGGAAAAAGAGCGTTTGTATCAGGATATGCTGCAGGCGGAAGAAGATCTCAAACGTTTCGCCCGTTACAGTGAAATGGCGCAGTTGCTCGACGAGCAACAGCTGTTATCTGACCAGCTGACGCAAGAAGAAGAGATTGTGCATGAGCAGCTGGCACAGGTGCAGCAAAAAGCCAGCAGCCTGTCAGACCGGCGTAACCTCATTACCAACAAACAAGACCAGCTGAAGCGCCAGCTGGAACGCATAGAACATGAGAAAAAAGACCGGATTGATTTCCAACTCGATTTCTACAGTGGCCGTGTCACGCCCTATCCGATTGAAATTAATCTGGAATATGACAATCTGGCGGATGAGCTGCGCAGTTACAACAAACACTGCCAGGAACTGAAGCTGCTGGAAATCAACATTAAAAATACCTATCTGTTTATTTTTAATGCCGGCATCAGCAAGTTTGAAGCCGAAACCGACGAAGAAGCCAAGTATCAGAAACTGATCAGTGCTTTCCACCACTTAGATAAAGAACGCGAAGCCATTGAGCGCCGCGCCCGCGTGGCCTTAACCGAAGTCGCCAGTACGCTCAAAGGCCTGCGTTCGGATTTGGACCGGCTGCACCGCGAACTGAACAGCTTTAACCGTGGCATCTGGCGTCACCAGATCTCCAACCTGCAGGATTTTAAGATTGAAATCGTCGACCGCAAACTGCTGGTTGGCCATATCGATACCATCCTGACCACTTCAGATGCTTACCAGCAAGGCGACACGCTGGACTTGTTGGCGCCGGGCGTGACCAGTGCCGAACGCGATATTAATTCTGCCAAGGATTACCTCATTCAGGCAGCCAGCGAAAAAGGTGGTCTGACGCTGTCGGATTTATTTGATATCCGCTTTAAAGTGGTGAACCGCGCCGGTGAGGTGGAATTTTTCGACAAAATCGATTCGGCCGGTTCCAACGGCACCCGGATCACCATCAAATTGCTGTGCGGTATGTTGTTTATCCGTCAGTTATTGGCCGAGCGCGAACGCGGCAAATACCGCATTCCGATTTATATCGACGAAGCGGCCGATATCGACCCGCATAACCAACAGGCGCTGATTGAAACCGCACTGAATTTTGGTTTTGTGCCGATTTTTGCCTCGGTCAAACCACAAACCAGCTGCCGCTACATTGTGCCAATCCGCACCGTGAAAAATGGCGCGCAAAACTGGGTCGATGAAAAAGACTGGATCATCTGTGAACAGCTGACGCAGGATGCGCTGCCGGAAGTGTTACCGGAAGATCAGCCTGAAACTGCTGAGCAACCGGATGAAAATCAGCCAGTTGCATGATAATCGCTGACGCTGGCCGGAACTTCCGGCCAGCAGTCGCATCTGAATAGGCAATTCAACGGCTGCCAGCTAGACTGACAAAACTGCCGCAGACATGGAGTGCTGATCCTGCCTACCTTTGCTTTTTTCCGGGCCCGACCGCTGGTTTATGCTGCATTCTTACTGGCATTGTTGCTGGCATTGCTGTGCCATTCTACTCTGCTGTATGCCGCCAATCGCATTGAATTTACCGGCGCCACCGAAGAGCGCAAAGACAATATCGCGTTATACCTGTCCGTATTTACTCCGGCTCAAATCAACAAATCTGCCCGTTTTAAAAACCGCGTCGCCAATGAAATCAAACAAGCGCTGCGTGGCCATGGTTATTATCAGGTGCGGGTGGTGTTTGAAGATGCGATGGATGGCACTGATTACGTCCTCAAAGCGCGCATTATTGCCGGTCGCTCCGTGTTTATTGATGTTGCGGACTTGCAAATCACTGGCGAAGCTATTCGCGACCCGGAGTTTCAGGCATTGCAACGGCAAAAAGCGCCCAAACAGGGCGATAGGATGCACCATGGCAACTATGAAGCCTATAAAAAGGCTCTGCTGAGCCTTTCCCACCGCAAAGGTTATTTTGATGCCAAATTCACCCGTGCGGAACTGGTGATAACACCAGGCGACCGGCGCGGCAAAATGCATTTGCACTTTGAAAGTGGCCCGCGTTATCGCTTTGGTGACATTACTTTTAACGGCGGTCAAATCCGTGAAGCCAGGCTGCGTAGCCTGCTGCCGTTTCAATCCGGTGATTATTATTCGGCCGCGCTGCTGGCCAAACTCAGTCAGAATCTGGCCAATACCCTGTGGTTTGGCAGCGTCGATTTAATTGCCGACCCGGATAATCGCAAAGATGGTTTGTTACCACTGACGGTTGAACTGCAGCCAGCCACCCGCAACAGCGTTGACACCGGTATTGGTTATGCAACCGATGTCGGCGCGCGGATCAACACGCTCTCCAAAGGACAGCACGCGAGGTTAGG
>CAMLNG010000264.1 GCA_946481195.1 uncultured Chromatiaceae bacterium | reverse complement strand
ATTCGCTCGCTGAAGTGACTGCACTGCGCGACCAGCTGATTAAGCTGCGGAAGACCTTGACGGCTTGATGGGTGTTGTGGACAGCTAGTCCAAAGTGCATGAGCTGATATTCAATTTGGCACGGTCAGCCAGAAAGGCTGGGAACTGTCTAGTTTATTGATGCGATCCAGCATCTGGATTGCGGGCACCCACCAGGGGTGCCCCTACAGTTCATCAGATTTCAGCTTTTGGCACAAAGCCACGCCACAGCTGGACTCTGCTAAACCCTACTTCTCCACACTCAGCATATATTTCGCCACTGCCAGCCGGGTTTCAGCGTCGAGGTAGTCCTGTTTTGGCATCGCTGGATAGTCTTCGCGTTTTTTCACCGGGTTGGCGATAAAGTCCGCCAGCGCCTGCGGGTCATCCATATACAAAGATTGGATCACCTGGACCGGTGGGCCAATTAAGCGGCCGGTGTAGGCATGGCAGCCAGTGCAAATGCCAAGGTAAGCGTATTTGCCCTTGTCCGCAGTAGCCGTATTCCGTAATGCGGCTGGTTGTTCCAGCAAATAGCTGGCAACAGTATCGGTATTGGTGAAGCTACAGGCCGGCCAGCTGCTGACGCCGGCGGTGACATAACGTTCTGGATTGGCGATACAGCTTTCGGTGACTTTACCGACGCGGACAATATCCGGCTCGCCTTGTTTCAGTTCAGCCCCGAGCAAAACTTTGGCTTCAGGAATAGTGTCAAAACCGTTGTGATACATCAGGTTATTGAGGATTTGGATTTTGTCCGGCGTTGGGTCTGATTCCGGGTCTAACTGGGCATTGGGCGCATTTTCGTGGTCGGTGATAATGATGCCAGCCACTTTGTTATCAACAATCAGGTTGTCTTCGAGGATTACATTGTCGGCCGCCATAATCAGGATACCAGTGCCGGCCGGAATGCCCGATACCATAGATCCCGGCGCGCCAAAGTTGGCGGTGTTGTTATTGCGGATCCAGTTGTTACGGATAATGACTGTGTGGGTGTCCTTGATAGGCAACCCGGGGGTGACAAAAGTAAGAATGCCGCCGGTGTTATTGTGGACAAAGTTGTTTTCCACCACGGCAAAGCGGCTGTTTTCAATTTCAATACCGGCCACGCTGTCGAACACTTCGTTGTTGGCGACATGAATATGGTCGCTCATACCGACATAAATGCCGGCGTCTTCAATCCCCGACACAATGTTGTGTTCAATCAGGCCGTTTTCGCCCAGCTGCGGGAAAATGCCGTACACACCAGTGTCGTCGATGATGTTATTGCGAATTTCAAAGTTATTGCCGGCCTGGCCCATGATGCCATTGCCTTTGTATTTGGTGATGAGGAAATTCTCAATCAGGATATTGTTGCCGGAATACAAAATGGCGTCGTTCAGGCGTTCTTCACCAAATAAACGCGGTCTTTTGCCGTCGATAATGACGCCACTTAAACGGATACTGTCTTTGTCGATGTAGACGGTTTCAATGTAATCGCCGGGCCAAACCTGGATCACATCACCGGGTGCCGCCGCTTTTACCGCATCCATAATCAGCATGCCGGGTTTTACCTGATGCACTTTGCCAGGCGGTGTGTCTGGCAGCACCGATTTCTTGGCATTGGTATTGGCACCAGCAACTTGCAGGCTGGCCTCTTGCACCACGGCCGCGGGTGCTTGTGGTTTTTGCCCCCACAGGTAACCACCGGCTAAGGCTACCGGCACTAATGCCGCCACTATCCAGTTTGTTTTCATTGTTATTTCTCCGCGTTCGTCGCCATATCGTCCGACTGGCTGGTTGGATGTTGTGAGGGAGTTGTCTGAGCAGCAACCGGCCGTAATTCTGCCGGTAATGGCAAACCGGATGGCAACGCGGCCGGGATCTGCGGGCTCAGGCTTTGATCGGTTAACGTCTGTAAAAAAGCCGCAATTTGCTGATTCTCTTCGGCAGTGAGTTTCGGCTCCCAGATATGCCAGTGGATCAGCAGGTTCTCGCCTTTCGGCACAGCATGGCCGCGGCCTTTACTGTAGAACTCGGCCGCTTCCTCTAAAGTAGCGAAACGTCCTGAGTGCATATAAGGAGCGGTCAGCGCGACGTTGCGCAGTGTCGGCACTTTAAAACCACCGCGTAATTTCGCTGTGTCAGCAGTCGCCCCGGCACCGGCGTCAAAGACATGGCCTTCCGGCTCCGGCGTGCCAATCACGGCAATCTGCTGGTTGGTGAATAGCGGCGGTGTGTGGCACTCCGCGCAGCGCGCGACAAATGAGCGGAACACATTCATGCCTTTGATTTCAGTCTCATTCAGCGCCTGATGGAAACCGTGGGCGTAATGGTCATAGCGGCTATTCAGCGAAATCAGCGACGTCTGGAACGCAGCCAGCGCAGTCACCACCTGGTTCAGTTCAATCGGAGTGTCCCGTTGAAATGCCTCACGGAACATACGCCGGTAGTGACTGTTGGCGTTGAGGTCATGCAGCAGTTTTTCCGGCGTGTTGGCCATTTCATCGGGCGCGAATAAAGGCCCGGCTGCTTGCTGTTCCAGGCTTGGACTACGGCCGTCCCAAAACAGCTTTTGCAAAAATCCGACGTTCCAGAGTGTCGGTGCGCTGCGTTTACCTTGTTGGCCAAAAGCACCGGTGCTGACTGCTTTGCCGTCGGTAAAAGCTTTGTCCGGCTGATGACAACTGGCGCAGGCCTGGCTTTTATTGGCAGAAAGCAGTGGGTCAAAAAACAGGAAACGGCCGAGGTCAATCTGCTGCGGACTGAAGCCGTCCCGCACCGCCGGCAATGCCGTTTTAGTACCGCCGACGCCTTTATTTTGCAGCGAATCATACTGCTGATACAGATTCACCAGTTTGCATTGCTGGCCCACCAACTCAAAGCTTGGCGGGCATGTCTGCGCCAGCACAAATGCACTGCCACCGTCATTTTCAACAGTTGCCAATGGCTGGAACCATAACCGCGGCGCGGCCTGCACCTGTTGTTGCAGGGGCACAATCATCAGAATGCAAGCCAGCATCAGCTGCAGGCGCAAACAGAACTGAGTGCGCAGCAGCACTGCACCTCGCTGCAGCCATCGCTGCTTAAGCAGATCTGCGAATAATGTCATGGCAAAGTGCCAATGTACTGCAGGATATCCAGCATATCCTGCTCAGATTTCAGTGTCTGTGCCATCCGCGCCATTTGCCGGCCGGGTTTATCATTTGCATCAGTGCCGCGAATGCCATCGCGAAAATGCTGCAACTGCCGTAACTGATACGCTGGTGCCAATTGCTTCAGCGCCGGAGCATTGAGCGCAGCAACACCCTCTGCTTTGGCGCCGTGACAAGCGCCGCAACTGTTGATGTAGAGTTTGCGGCCACGGTCAGCTCGCTGCGCGTCCACCGGCACTGCTTCTGCAGCCACGGCTGGCAAGGCAGCAAAAAAAGCAGCCAGTGTATTGAGTTCTGCCTGATTGAGTTGCTTCGGTAAGGCGGCCTGCATTTGCGCGCCAAAGTTATCCTCCGGATGACTGCCACGGATCCCGGACTGAAAATGCTGTAATTGCCTGAGCAAATATGCTTGTTGCTGCCCGGCCAGCGCTGGTGCGCCAAAGGCCGGGTTGCCGGCCCCATCGGCCTGATGGCAACTCTGACAAACACTTAAAACTGCCGGAACTGCAGCGGCATCCGCGGCCTTTGCGACTGCGCTGAGCGCCAGTAACATCGCGCCGGCACCTATCAATAATTTCACACGAACTCCTGCGGCATCAGCGAAAGACCAAGCTGTTGCGCTGCCTTGCCGTCAGCTTGCTATGGTCGGTTTCGGTTGGATTTTGCTGTTTGTAGGGTGCGTCGGCAGTGCGTTGGCGGCAAACAAAATAGTGTACAAAAGTGTACAAATTCGGGCCGGGAAAACCGGCAACAACCTGCCCGCAAACGGCTAAAACTCTGCCGGCCTGCCTGACCGAAATAACGTGCCGCGCCGCGCCGCAGCTGCATTTCCGACATTTATCTTCAGCTTAAAACTCAGCCTTTCACTGGATTAAAGCCACATCTGTAGCAGGTTAAGCGCAACAAGGCCCAGTGTTGCGTTCAACCTGCACGTCGATATTATCGGCAAAACAGGTGTTATCAGTCTTCAGGGCTTTCAGATGCACCAAGGCAGACCGGTAGCTGCCGACCATAACTAAAATAATCCGGAGAACAGAGATGACAGGTGTGAACAAGCAACACAGGAAGACTCCCCTCGCGTTTTACGTCGGTCTGGTCTGCAGCAGTGCGCTGTACAGCCAGGCCAGCAACGCGTTAGAACAACAAAACAACGACAAAAATACCGAACAACAAATCGAAGTGATGACGGTCACGGCACAAAAACGGGTGCAAAACCTGATGGAAGTACCGGTCGCGATTGATTCGGTGTCCGCCAAAGATTTAGAAGAAACCAATTCAGTGCTGCTCGGTGACATCGCCGACTACACGCCGGGTTTTAAATTCAGTAAAGACGGCGTGGCGCAGGCCACTGCGACCATGCGTGGGGTTTCAAGCTCGAATATCAGCACCGGTGGCGACCCGTCAGTCGCGATTTTCTATGACGACGTCTATCTGCCACGCGCCGCACAAAGTGTGTTGTTTGCCGACATGCAGCGCATCGAAATTTTAAAAGGCCCGCAAGGCACCTTGTTTGGTAAAAACGCCGCCGCCGGTGTCGTCAGCATGGTGCCAAATGCGCCAGAGCAAAGTGACGAGGCCTTTCTCAAAGGCACGCTTGGCGACTACGGCTTAAAACGCTTTGAGGGCATGGCCAATACTGCGTTGTCGGACGAATTCGCCATCCGCGTCAATGCGATGTCAAATCAGCGCGACAGCTACGTCGACAATGTTTACAAAGACTACCGTGGTGAAGAGCTCGGCAACGCCAACCATCAGGCCGCCCGCGCAGCCGCTCTGTGGACACCCACTCAAAGCACTAAAGTTCAGCTCAGTTACGACTATGACGACATGGACCAGGGTTATTCGCCAGCGATTGGCTTAAGCCCTTATGCCTACAGCATGAACCCGCTCGACCGTACTATCGAAAACGATGTGATCGACGGCCACGAGCGGCGCGACATGGATGCCTGGACGTTAAAAATCAATCATGAATTTAACAGCGACTGGTCGGGCAAACTGATCTCCAGCAAGCGGCAATGGCAGGTTTCCGGCCGTGATGACGCCGATGGCACCGCCGATAAAACCCGTTATCTCGATACCATCAACTTCGAAGATTCAGACATTTTCTATAACGAGCTGCAAATTAACTACAGCCACGACAAGCTGAACTATGTCGGCGGCATTACTTACAGCAAAGAAAACGTGCATCAGACCACTACGCTGGATATCACCGCCGACACTATCGCGCGGCTGACCAGTGATAACCTGAACCAGATGCTGGGCGGCGCGCTGATGCAGGCCGGCGTGCCGGCCGAAGCCCTGGGGCAGATGGGCCTGCCGATTGACCATATCTGGAAACCGGCTGATTGGGCCAGCGTGCTGAGTATTCTGGCAATGGTCGACCCGTCCGTGGCGGGCCTGCTGCAGCAGTTAGGCGCGGAGCCATTCAGCCCGGAACTGGCGGCTGCAATAAAGGCCACTGGCGACCTGACCTATCAGCTGATTGGTGGTGGCCTTGGTATCGCCG
>CAMLNG010000263.1 GCA_946481195.1 uncultured Chromatiaceae bacterium | reverse complement strand
TTTCATGCCCATTCGAAGCCAAGTTCTTAGCTGCTCGCAGGAGTAAATCAGTACGACCAATAATACCAACTTTCAAATCATCACCTTAAAGTAGTCGTTTATACACAAGCTGATATAAAGGCATCGAACTGTTTTCTAACGCCAAAATTAGTATTTTTGATTTTTGACAGCTCTGAGCAATCGTTGAGTACAGACCTAGCGCTTTCATATAATGACAAATGATCGGTATTAAGGTATAGATGAATTGGATGAAAATCTAACACTTTAATTCCGCTCACGCTTAATGTGTCTTTTGCTTGTAATGTTGAATGCTCCATTAATGAAACATCATCCTCCCAACCATATGGAATTTTCTGCATTCCAGTCCAATGACGCCAGGGCCTTAGCTCAATTCCACTCTCAAATGGAATAAAATGATTACAATCATATTCAAGTCCAAAACTTTTGAACGCGGCAAGAATTCCTGAACTTTGCGTCATTGAATGACTGCGAACAGATCTTGAATTTGGGGCTATTTGCATCATTCTTTCTATGACTTCCTGAATATTTTTGCCATTCCGGAAGTCTCCATGAAGAAGAGGATTGAAATTAGGATGTATGCCGATTTCAAAATTTTTGTTTTTTTCTATTTCAGCTATCAATTCTGTTTCATGGGTTACAAACCAAGTTGCTTTAATATTCGACTTCGACAACAGCTCAATACAATCAGCAAGGACACCATCACAAGCCCAATCAATATCAATGGTGATAAAAGTACGGTTAGACCAGCTATCTTTCACTTCTGTGGAAATTTCACTAATCAAGCCAAAATTACTCATTGAACTTCACCCAAGGAATTCACAATGTAAATTTAATACTGATCGCCAAATACTTGCGTAATCGAACGACTGGTTTTATTCATGAAACAATTCTTACAGGATTACCAAATGCTATTGAACCAGATGGGATATTGACATTAACAAAACTATTCGCACCAATCGTAACTTTATCGCCAATGACAATCCCTTTTACTATAACGGTGTTCGGTCCTATATAACAGCAACTCCCTATACTGGTTGATGCATATTGGTAAGGCTTCTCCCCCCCACTAACCGCCCAATCGACACTGTCATGACTATAAATCTGGACATTCATAGAAATTGAACAGTTATCACCGATAGTTAATCCACCGCTACCATCTAACATCACACTCGGTCCAATCCAACAGTTTTCCCCTACAGTCACTTGACCAATGACGATTGCGCTATCATAAATAGTTGTACCTTTACCGAAACCTAAGTATTTGGCTTTTTCCCAACGGTCGCTGAAATAATCACCGAAAGGTAGGACCCTGTTATATTTTTTATTTTTATCATCACGTAAAAAATATAGCAGGCCCAGCAATAATGAATACAATCTTTCAATTTTCATTACATCTACCTAAAAAGTCATTAATATATTGCCGACAACTCAGAAGTGACCAAATCAATAAACGGCGGTTCTGCTGCCCGCTGGCATGCTCCTCGGCTAGTTGTTTCACACTATCAAAATTCAGAAACTGAAACACTGACTGATTGGGTTTGAATAAAGCCTCAGTCACAAATTGGATACTATCGCCTTTAAACCAGCTAGCATCAGGCGCTGAAAAGCCCTGTTTTTCAGCTTTGGAGATGTCTTCCGGAATGTAACGGCCCATCACATCGCGCAGAATTTGTTTACCATCTTTGGTTTTCTGGAAATAAGCGCTGGTTTTATTGCCGGGTTCGTTTTCATTGAGCCGCACCACTTCTTTTAAATTGTTCAGCTTTAATGCCACCGGGCAGCGCATGGCGAAATCGACCAGGTCGTTGTCCAAGAATGGCACCCGGCTTTCCAGGCTATGCGCCATGCTGAGTTTGTCTTCGACCACCAATAAGCCGTGTAAAAAGGTTTTGGCTTCAAAATACAGCGAGTGGTTAATGTAATCTTCCGGCGTGGTCAGTTCACTGGCTTTTTGCTGGAATACATCGCGGAAAATATCGCGGGTCCAGACATGGGATACGTCAGGCCAAATCGGCGCAAATAGCTGTTTTAATTCAGAATTTGAAACAAGCCGCTGCCAGAATTGATAATACTTGTCGATATAGCTTTCGAAATTGTCATTATTGACGGCCCGGTAATATCGCCACGGATAACCGCCGAAGAGTTCATCGCCGCCGGCGCCGCTTAGCACTACTTTGACAAATTTGCTGGCGAGTTTTGCCGCATAATAATTTGGGTAACTTTGCCCAACCCTCGGCTCTTCCAGGTGATAAGCGAGCTTTGGCAAACAACGTTCCATATCACCGGCTTTGAGCACCATCTCATAATGTTCAGTTTTAAAGTGATAGGACATATGTTCGGCTTTGGCACGCTCGTCAAACGCCAGCTCGAGGCCTGAAGCAGAATGCAGGTCAAAGCCACAGGTAAAGGTTTTAATATATGGATGCGAGCGCGCAGCGACTGCAGTGATAGAGCCGCTGTCAATGCCACCGCTGAGATAACAACCGAGTTCAACGTCACTGACCAATTGGCGATTCACTGCCTGAACAAACAGCCGGTCTAACTCTTCGCGGTACTCTTCAATGGACGCTTTTTCCGTCGGTTCGCGGAAATTAAAATCCCAGTATTGCGTGAGCTGGAGCCCGGCTTGTGGCAGGCGTAAATCAAACCAGCCGTAATGCCCGGCCGGCAGCAAGCGGATGTTTTCCACCAAAGTGCGGTCAGTAAAAATATTCTGAAAGGTGAAGTATTCCAACAGCGCTGCTTTATCGATGCTGCGCGGCGCTCCCGGGTGCGCCAGCATCGCTTTTTGCTCTGAACCAAACAACAAATGGTCTGAAGTCAGGCTGTAATACAGCGGTTTAATCCCATAGCGGTCGCGCGCCAGCAGCAAGCGCTGTTCCTGCCGGTCCCACAGCGCAAAAGCAAACATGCCATTAAAGCGCAAGAGTGCATCGGTGCCCCAGGCAGCAAAGGCATTGAGGACTACTTCGGTATCAGTTTGCGAGCGAAACCAATAGCCCAGCGCTTCCAGTTCAGTGCGCAGTTCGCGGAAATTGTAGATCTCGCCGTTGTAACTCAGCACATAACGATAATTCGACGCCAACATCGGCTGATGACCAGCCGGTGATAGATCGATAATAGCTAAGCGACGATGTCCAAGGCCTACCGGCCCTTCAATCCACTGGCCTTCACCGTCCGGCCCACGATGAGCAATGGCATCGGTCATGCGTTTTAGCAACACGGGCGAGACTGCTTCGCCCCGCAATGAAATCACGCCGGTGACGCCGCACATAATCAGGCACCTAACTGATGCAGCGCGGCTGCGACATACTGATAATCTTCCTGCCTCATCCGGTTATGCAACGGGATCGCCATCGTCTGATTGTTACACTGCATCGCCCCCGGATAATCGGTTGGTTTAAAGCCATAACGCTCCACGTAATACCCCAACATATGTACCGCATGTGTGCCTGGCCGTGTCGCAATGCCCATGGCTTGTAATTGCTCCATCAGCCGGTTGCGCGGTGCAGGCGCTTTGCTTTCATCAATCATCAGGACAAAAGCCTGCCAGGCATGCTGGCCGTTTTCCGGAAATACCGGCAACTGCAACCAAGGTAAATCAGCTAAGGCCTCCCGATAAAACTCAGCCGCTTGCTGGCGTTCGGCAAGGAATTTGTCGAGTTTGCCCAGTTGCACCAAACCGACGGCTCCCTGTAGATCCGTCATCCGGTAGTTAAAGCCCAGCAAGTTAAAATCAGGCAACAAATAAGGCCGTGGGCCCAAATGCCGCTGCTCTTCGGACACCGAAGCACCGTGGTTGCGATACATTTCTGCAGTTTGCATCAAGGCGGTGTCATTGCTGGTCAGCATACCGCCTTCACCTGTGGTAATAGATTTACGCGGGTGGAACGAAAACGCCGCGGCAGTACCCAGCGCGCCGGCAAACACGCCTTTATAACTGGCACCTGTGGCGCAGGCGGCGTCTTCAATAATTGGCATTCCCGCGGGCACTGCAGCGCGAATTGCATCCATGTCGGCGCACAGACCAAACAGATGCACCACTATCACCGCTTTGGTGTTCGCAGTGATGCGACGGGCTAAATCTTGCGGGCAAATATTATTAGTACGTGGGTCTACATCGGCCAGCACCGGTGTCGCGCCGCAGTACAAAACCACATTGGCGGTCGCCACCCAGGTAAAGGCCGGAACAATCACTTCATCACCCGGGCCAATGCCCAAAGCCACCAGCGCCAAATGCAAGGCGGTGGTGCAGCTGGTCGTCGCAAGCGCGTGGTTGACCTGATGGCGGGCGGCAAAAGCTTTTTCAAAGGCCGCGACTTTTGGCCCCTGCGTCAGCCAGCCGGTTTGCAACGGCTCGCGGGTGACTTGCCATTCTTCGTCGCCAGTGGATGGTAACGAGATTTGAATGTTGCGTTTTTCCATCAGAATTCTCCCTGGTGGCTGTCACGCCAGGCGATAAGGTCGAGCAAACCGTCACGCAATTTGTCCTGATAAACAAAACCTAAATCGCGTTTGGCTTTTTCCGGGCAACCGATGCGGTTTTGCACCAGACGGCGTGCATCTTCCGGCGCATAAGGCTTGTAGGTCACTTCGAGCTGAGAGCCTTTTAAATCGAGGATCAAATCACAAAGTTGTTTGATGCTGGTCTGCACGCCGGTACCAACGTTATAAAACTCATCGGTCGCTTCAGCCTGCAGCGCCAGTACGTTGCAGCGCGCCACATCGCGCACTGAAATAAAGTCATAAGCCTGGCTGCCATCACCGTTAATCACCGGCGCTTCGTTGGCGTCGATTTTATTGAGCATAATAGGCACGACACCGGTGTAAGCGGCAGTCTGGTCCTGATGCGGGCCATAGACATTCATATAACGCAGGCCAACATAACTCAGGCCATAACGGTCGTGCATAGCACGACACATGGCTTCGCCGGCAATTTTACTGGCACCGTAGAAATTGCGGTTATTAAATGGGTGTTGTTCGGTCATCGGCACTTCCACCGCATCGCCATAAACAGATGCCGAAGAGGAATATACCAGCCGTTTGATGTTGTGTTTAACACAAGCTTCGAGCACATTAAAAGTGCCCTGAATATTGACGTCAAAAGCGGTGCGGGGAAAATCTTTACAGTGCAGCAGCCACATGGCGGCCAGATGAACCACTGCATCCATGCCGTGCATGGCGTGGTCGAGGATATCAATATCGCGAATGTCACCGCCGTGGGGATATAAACTGCAACGCGGGTCTTTCAGTTGGTCGGTCAGGTAAGCTTTTTTACCACGGGCGAAGTTGTCATACACCACCACTTGCGCCACATCGGTTTTCAGTAATTCGGTTACGACGTGGCTACCGATAAAACCTGCGCCACCAATCACCAAAATTTTTGCACCTGTTAACTGCATCTTGTGCTCCTGAGCCCTGACGGCTTTGCTGAATGCTTTGCTGAAAATCATGCTCAGGCTATCCTGCCGGAAAAAGCAGGTCAGCGCAAAGCACTGATCAATAAAGCCTGTCTGATTGCTGAGCTTATCGGCAATGCCATCAAAAACTATAGGGTGTCAGAAAAATGACAGCTGATGCTCTAGCTCGATATAACCATCAAGCCAGAGCACATTCAGTGCCGTTTAGCAGGATTGCAGGGCTT
>CAMLNG010000262.1 GCA_946481195.1 uncultured Chromatiaceae bacterium | reverse complement strand
CAGAGTTCCGCAGGCAACAAATCACCGGCAGCTGTTCAGCGATTTTTGCACAGTGATTGGCGCAAAAAAGCAACCCGCCAATCGGCGGGTTGCTTTTATCAGGAACGGTTTAAAGCTTGCGGATATTATCCGCTGCATCACGGTCAATCAGCTTAATCAGCGGGTCGATACCAATATAAGCCGTGCCTTTTGGCACCACCACGCGCAGCTGCTGTTTACCGGATTTGATCCGGTGTTTTTGCAGATACAACAACTGGTTATCTGCAGAAAACTTGTCCGGATCCGCACTGAAGGCACCGATGTCGATGTCTTCGTCAAGCACTTGCTCGGTTTCAGCACCTTTACCGTCGGCACTGAGCCGCGCCGCCTGAATGGTTAAATCCAGTTGCAGCTGTCCATCCGGTAACTCAGTTTTTTGCAGGTCCAGCACCCGTAAATCATACAAAGTGATGAGCTTAAATTGCTGCTCGATAAAGGCTTTATCTTCACTGCTGACCCCGGCGGTTAAATGACGCAGTAAATCCAGCGTGGTCGGATACGGATTTTGTTTGTACTGGAATTCCTGCAAAAACGCCTTGAGGTTTGCATCCAAACGTTCCACCCCAATCCGGTCTTTGATTGCCATCATCACAATGGAGCCTTTACGGTAATGGATATATCCCTGCCCTTCAGCCCGCAGCAGCGGCTCTTCTGCCACTTTCTCGTCAGTACGGCCACGTAAATAACGGTCCAGTTCATATTTTAAGAACTGGCGTAACTTCGCCTGACCATATTTGCTTTCCATCACTCTGAGCGCGCTGTATTGCGCCAGCGTTTCCGGGATCACCGCGCTGCCCTGCACGTTGGCAGTACCGACCTGATGGCCCCACCACTGATGCGCCATTTCGTGCGCAGTGACGTAGTACGGCATATCGATGCTGTCTTCGTTACGCAGGTCATTGATAAAACCAATGCCTTCCGAATACGGCACGGTATTGGCGAAGGACTGGGCAAAATCACGGTATCCCGGGAATTCGATAATGCGCATCTGCTGGTGCTGGTAAGGCGAAAACGCTTTGTTGAAATAATCCAGCGAGTCCTGCATCGACTGCATCATCCGGTCGACGTTCCAGTGGTGCGTCGGGTGGTAATAGACCTCCAGCGACACGCCCTGATAATCCTGCTTTTTCACCGCGAGGCGCGCTGACAGGAAAGAGTAGAAGTTAAACATCGGCGCATTCATTTCATAACGGAAATAACTACGGCCATCCTGTTGCCATTGTTTTTTCAGATAACCGGGTGCCAGCGCGGTTTGATCCGAAGCGGTAGACACAGTCGCGCTGAAATCAATAAAGTCTTCGGCGCGGCCAAAACCACTTTCGTTGTACCGGCTGCTGTCCTCTAGTTTATACGCGCGCTGCACCGGCTCCAGGCCGCGTTTGCTGCGTTCATGCCGTTCCTGCAGTTCAAAGCCAGCGTTGTAACCAAACTGCGGCAGCAATTCCGCATTGTTGATAAAGGTGCCGTTTTCGACCACCGCGACATCAACATCATCATCCTGAAATCCCGGATTGGTGCGGCTTAGTTTGATAGTCATCGCAATAGTCTCACCCGGTTGCACTGGTGTACTGAACTCCAGCCAGGCAGTGCCGAGGCGATTATCACGTGGGCTTAAGGTGGCGCCTGGTGCGATAATTTCCATACTGCGGGTGTATTTCGGCCAGTTCACCAGCATCTTGCTGACCGGCTTGTCGAATTTATTCACCAATGTTTGTTCAATGCGGGCATCAACCTGACGTTGTTCCGGATAGATATCCACAAATGCTTCGACTTTGCGGGCCACCAGAATTGGCTCGTCGGCGCCGGCTTTGTAGGCTTTTTCATAATCAGCCTGCAAATCCATCTGCTGCTCAGCACTATCGTATTGGTTCAGTACACGGGTGTTGTAATAAATCCAGCCGCCGCTGCTGACAAACACCAGGCTGCCAAGCAGGATCACGGCCTGACCGCCAGCGCCAATCTGATAACGCAGCTGCTGATAACGCACCGCCAGACTTTGCGCCGGCCCGCGCTGGAACATACCAAAGCCCAGCACAAACAAAATGGCGGTCAGTCCACCCCAATACAGCATGTACCAGCTGTGGCTTTCTAAGGTCCAGCCGAAGCGGTTTAAGTCGGAGAAAGGTGCCGCCGGCGAGGCAGCAAAATGCCACATGCGGTGGTTAAATCCCCAGGCATCCAGCACTTGCGTCAGAATGAAATACACCACAAAAATGCCCATACCGGCATATTTGTTCGGGCTTAACACCTGAATGAGGAACGCCAGCACCACGGTCAGCATAAACGGCAGGAAGTTAAAATAGCCAAGGCGCACCAGATATTGCATCAGGTCCAGGTCGTCAAAACCTTTCAGTAGCTGATAGCTGATAGTCGCCAGGGCAAAAGCCAGATACATCAGCAACATAGCGCCAGCAACCGCCAGCAGTTTCGATAACCACAGCACCATATTGGCCACCGGCGTGGCGTCGATAATGTCGCCAATGCCTTGCGAGCGTTCGCGCCACACCACTTCGGCGCAGTAATAAGTCAGGATCAGCACCAGCAATAAACTACTCGAGTCCGTCACTAACTCAATCATGGTCTGGGTTAAAGGCCAGTCGGCGGTGCCGTAAAAACGCTGTGGCATAAAAAGAGGAGCCAGCAGGTTAAAGATACAAATCAGCAGCAACATAAAAAATGGCGCACTGAAGATGACTTGTTTGAGTTCAAAACCAAGCCGTGTGCAGAACTGCGCCCACTGCGATGGCGCCTGCGCTTTGGTTTGCAAGCTCTGAATCGCAAACACCGGCACTGCGCTTTGCGCTTTGGCTTTGCCGGCGCGGGCTTTTGGCGTCAGCGCCAGTGGCTTAAACAATCCACCAAAAAGCGCCAGCAAAACGACACCCACTGCCAGCCACAACAGCCGGTTTTGCAGCAATACACCGCTGAAACTGACACTCAAGGTGTTTTTCTCGACAATGGTCCAGTACCTGGACACGTCTGCAAAAGAACGTAAACCAAAAGGGTCCAGCAAGGCTGCTGTGGTGCGGTATTCCGGCGACTGGGCAAAACTGCCGGCGATCAGATAGAGCACAAACACCACTACAGCGACCAGATACATCGCCTGCATCGATTTAAACTTGCTGGCGATGGTGTAAAACAGCGCCGACAACACAAACAGCGACGGCAGCGCAAAAATCAGGTAGGCGTCGACATAATAACTGAGCACTGTCGGGCCAAATCGCGCCTGGTCGACCCAGGGCATTAAAGAGCCTAATAAAGTCCCGAGCGGTACCATGGCAAAGACAAACACCAGCACCAGATAACTGCCGAAAAACCGGCCGAGCTGATAGGACAAAGGTGGCACCGGCTTAGTACAAATCAGTTCTTCCATCTGACTAGCGTGGTTACGCAGTGCGGCACTGCTGACAAAATTCACCACCAGAAACATCGAAAAAATCAGCATGGTGGTGATAGTCCGGGTAATGGCAAAAGGCCCGTTGCCCCAGACTTCGCCACCGCCACCGATTTGCACGTTGTCGGATGCTGTGGCAAAAAACGCCAATAAAAAGAACAAGATTGAGGTGACATAAAAAGACGGCTGGCGCCGGTAATAACGCCATTCAAACCGGATCATCTGCAGGAACATGATGGAGTCCTCACGCAGACTGGCGCTGGCGCGCCTGATGCAAACAAGAGAAATACACGTCTTCCAGATTGGCGGCGCATGGGCTGAAGCCGTGCGGTTGGCTAATGGCAAACACATTCAGCACAGTGCGGCCGGCAAATAAGCGCTTGGAGATCACCGGTAATTGCTGTTCCAGTTCCTGCGCTTCCGACTGACTGACGGTTTTAGTCCAAACCTGGCCCTGCAACTCTTCAACCAGCTGCAGCGGGCTGCCGGTGAGCAGAATTTGGCCGCCGGCCAGTACCGCCATTTGCGGACAGAGTTCAGCGACATCATCGACAATATGCGTCGACAGAATAATGACTTTGTCCTCGCCAAGGCTGACCAGCAGGTTGTGGAACCGGTTGCGTTCTTCCGGATCAAGACCGGCGGTCGGTTCGTCGACAATCAGCAGCTGTGGGTCACCCAATAAGGCCTGGGCAATGCCAAACCGCTGGCGCATACCGCCGGAAAAGCTGCTGACGGCTTTATCTTTGTGTTGATATAAATTGACGTGCGCCAGTAAAGCTTCAACAGTTTCACGCCGTGATTTTTTCTCGTTGAGGCCTTTCAGCACCGCCAGATGATCGAGCAAATCAAAAGCGCTAATGCGTGGATAGACCTGAAAATCCTGCGGCAGATACCCCAGGGTGCGGCGCAGTGCGTTTGGGTCTTTTAACACATCGATATCGCCAAAGCGGATAGTGCCGCTATCCGCCGATTGTAAAGTAGCGATGGTGCGCATCAGGCTGGATTTGCCGGCGCCGTTCGGGCCGAGCAATCCATACATGCCTTTAGGGATATTCAGACTGATATTCTGTAGCGCTTTGACACCGTTATCATAAGTTTTGCTTAGATTTGTAATTGTGAGCATGACCGGGTTGTTCCTGACAAAAGAAGACCCATACAGCATGCCAAAGGCGGTTGTTGACGCCCAGTTAAATACCTTTACAAAGTGTGTCGGATATTTCAGCGCCCTTTATAACTCAGCCCACATCCGCAGCAAATTATGATAATGCCCGGTCAGTGCCAGCACTTCACTACTGTCGCCAAGCTGCTGACGCAGGCTCTGGATTTGCTGGTCCAGCGAATACAACAAGGCCCGTTTGGCGTCGTCGCGGATTTGGCTCTGACTCCAGAAGAAACTACAGACCCGTTCACCGCGTGTCACCGGTAGTACCTGATGCAGACTGGTCGAAGGATATAAAATCAAATCACCGGCCGGCAGTTTGACCTGATGTTCGCCGTAAGTGTCCATCACCTGCAATTCACCGCCGTCGTATTCGTCCGGCTCCGACAAAAACAAGGTCGAAGAGACGTCGGTTCTTAAACTTAAAGTGCTGCCCGGCAAAATCCGGATTGCGCCATCAACGTGTAAGCCATAATGCTCGCCGCCGCTATAGGCGTTAAACAAAGGCGGCACAGTGCGCAGCGGCAAGGCGGCCGATAAAAACTGCGGATGCTGATACAAGCGCTGCAAAATCAGTGCGCCCAGTTCCCGTGCCAACGGACTGTCGACCGGTAACTGGCGGTTATGTTTCACTTGTGCCCCTTGTGGCCCCACTGTCGCCCGGCCGTCAGTCCAGTCACTTTGCGCCAATAAACGGCGGAATTCGGCCACTTCAGCTTTGCTCAGTACTGCAGGAATATGTAATAACATCAGACACCTCTATGGGAAAAGGCAGACCTAAGGGCTGCCTCTGTACTAGTTAACTGCTTAGCTTAACCGCTCTGTTCAACAGCGATCCAATCAGAACGCAACATTCACACCCAGCTTGGCCGAACGTGGCGCGCCTTGATGATAACGGCCGCCGCCGTTATTCAGCGACTGCACGTATTCTTCGTCCAGCAGGTTATACAGGTTAAACTGCACTGTGACCGACGGGTTCACCTCATAGGTCGCCATTGCGTCTACCACCCAATAGTCCGGCACTTCCAGCATCGAGTTTGTTGCCGCCACCAGGTTGGTGGTGTTGGAGCGGGCGACTGAATCCA
>CAMLNG010000261.1 GCA_946481195.1 uncultured Chromatiaceae bacterium | reverse complement strand
TGAAAATCAACAGTTTGAGGCGCTGGGGCAACTCGCGCGGCGCTACCGTCGCCGCACTCAGACACTCCCCAGCTTAAAACCTCAAACCGCTGATTTGCATCGGCTCGCTTCAACGGGGGAATTGGTTTTCTTAGTTGTTTTTGATTTCTCTGAAACAGAATTAAAAGCAAAGCCAACTATTGAGGCCAGTTGCCCGTTGGAGCGAGCCGGCTGAAAATCGTTGAACAAGGTTTTAAGAAAATGGGTGTCTGAGCACGGCGACGGTAGTCGTGTGACGCCCAACCGTGCGAGTTACATTTTCGCCTTGGACGGCGACTTTCCAGACGGGCTTTCAAGCAGAACCGGGCGCGCCTTTTCTTTCGGTTCCTTTCTTTTGGCAAGGCAAAAGAAAGGAACTCACCGACAGGTGAAATCTTTGCTAAGCGATCTCGCCACGCAAGGCGAAAATGATTACTACGACGATGAGCCTCCCCTGCGGGAATAAGACTCACACCTGCCAATCCACCGGCACTTTTCCCATTTGTGTCAGCAACTCATTCGCCTTGGCAAAATGCCCACAACCTAAAAAACCGCGATGCGCAGACAATGGTGACGGATGCGGCGCGGTCAGCACATGATGCCGGCTTTTATCGATCAGCTTTTGTTTATTGATGGCGTGCGAGCCCCAGAGCAGAAACACCACAGGCTCAGCTTTGGCGCTGATGGCTTTAATCACATTGTCAGTGAAGGTTTCCCAGCCCAAATGTCGGTGCGAATTGGGCTCATTGACTACTACTGTCAGCACAGTGTTCAGTAATAACACACCCTGCCGGGCCCAACTCTCCAGATAACCATGCGTCGGCATGACAAAATCCGGATATTCCAGCGCCAGTTCTTTATAGATGTTTTTTAAACTCGGCGGCACCGCCACACCGGGCCGCACCGAGAAACAAAGGCCATGGGCCTGATTAGGCCCATGGTAAGGGTCCTGACCGATGATCACGATTTTCAGCTGGTCAAAGCCGGTATAACGAAAGGCATTAAACACATCGGCTTCGGGCGGATAAATCACCGTTCCCGCGGCGCGCGCTTGTTTCACCGCCTCAACGGTTTGCTGAAAATACGGCTGCGTTTTTTCCGCGCCAATCACATCTTGCCAGGATAACTGCACTTTTTACTCCAGACTGAGCAATACTTTGCGCAATTCTACAAAATCAGCGGCTAAATCGCCCGCTAAACTTGTTTCCCCCGCTACAGCTGCCAGTGCCGGTGGTAAAGCAATGGGGTTACCGAGGATATTTTCGACCGACTCTTTAAACTTGGCCGGATGCGCAGTGCCCAGGAATAAACCATATTCGCCCGGCTGTAATTCGCGTTTTAATGCGCGATACGCCACGGCGGCATGGGGTTCAGACAAATATCCAAGCTGCGACAGCTGCCGTACACCGAGTTGTGTGTCTTCTTCGTCCACCACTTGCGTGGACAACGCAGACCTATGGATAACGCCCTGCGCCATCAAATCTTCCACCCGTGGCCAGTTATTCGGCGCACTGACGTCCATGGCATTGGATAAAGTGGCGACTGTTTTATTGACCTGCCACTGCCCGCTTTGCCAATAACGCGGCACTGTGTCGTTGGCATTGGTGGCGGCGATCATGCGTTTGATCGGCAAGCCCAGCACTTTGGCGATCAGACCTGCCGTCAGGTTGCCAAAGTTGCCGCTTGGTACTGAAATCACCAGCTGTTCACGCTGTGCCGGCGTTAACTGCGCGACGGCTTCAAAGTAATAACAAACCTGCGCAAATAACCGGCTGATATTAATCGAATTGGCGGAGTTGATATTGAGCCGGCCGACTAATTCGCGGTCATTAAACACGTCCTTGACCAATGCCTGACACTGGTCAAAATCACCGTCGACCGCCAGCGTATGGATATTGTCGCCAAGCGTGGTGAACAATTTTTCCTGCAACACCGAGATTTTGCCTTTCGGGAACAAAATAACTACCTGTACACCCGGTTGGCGATAAAACGCGTGGGCAACTGCAGCACCGGTATCGCCAGAAGTGGCGGTCACAATAGTAGTGCGGCTGACATTAGAGCGTTTTTGCGCGGCGAGTAACGCCCTTGCCATAAAACGGCCGCCAAAGTCTTTAAACGCCAGTGTCGGACCATGGAATAATTCCAGACAGCCAATCTCTTCAGTCACCGGCGCTACTGGTGCCGGGAAATAAAAAGCTTCGCCCAGCATTTGCTCTAGCTCAGCCTGCGGCAGCTCATCACCAATTAAAGCATGTAACAGATGCGCGCTGCGTTTGGCAAACGGCATTGCCAGCAGTGCATCAACATCCACTTTTGGCCAACTGGCCGGAAAAAATAAACCTTGCTGTTCACCGAGACCAATGCGCACCGCGTCTAAAAAACTGACCTGCTGCGCTGGTACTTTGATATTTCTTAACAACATAATATTTCCTGGAGCATTGCTCTTAAATCATTGAATTCATTGTTCAAGTGTCTTTTTACAACGCGCGTGTACCAGCCTTTGATAACCGGCAGATGTGCGTCATCGCGTCAGCATTTTTTTCATAGTGTGCCCTGAGATAATTCCGGGCGAATTCGGCTTGCTCTGGTGTGCTGCAAAGCGCAAACAAAGTTGGGCCTGCGCCGGAAATGCCGACATGACCAATCCCTTCTGCCATCAACGCAGCGCGGATCGCCGGTAACTCCGGGATCAGCGGCGTGCGCGCCGGCTCCGCGAGCACATCTTTAAGCGCCGCAAATGCCTCGACTTCATCTTCGCTGTACAAAGCAGCAACAAAACGCGCCACAGTGCCGGCAAACTGAATACTGTGCTTTAACGTCAGTTGCTGCGGTAACACAGCGCGGGCGGCTTTAGTTGATAGCACAGTACCCGGATAACTCAGCACTACCTGCCAATGCGCAAACCATGGCAGTTTGCGATACAGCAACGGGCTTTCCGGCAGCATCAACTGCAAACCACCATGCAAGGACGGCGCGACGTTGTCATAATGCACACCGCCGCTGACACCGCCTTCACACACGGCTGTCAGTTCCAGCAGTTCGCGGTCTGACAACGGCTTGCCGAAATAGTCGTTAAAGGCGTAACAGGCCACCACAATGGAACAGGCGCTGGAGCCCAGACCACTGCCAACCGGCAGGTGCTTGACCAGCCGCAGTTTCAGCCGCGGTAAAGTACGGCCAACTTTTTGCTCAAAGGCATAAAAGCTGGTCAGCACCAGATTATCGTTGCTGTCACCCGGTAACTGGTGGACATAACGTCCGGCCAATTCCAGCGACATCTCAGACGCTTCACCGAGGATCTGCAGTTCATCCCCAAGCAAAGTGCCGTCGACCGCTTCAAAGGCTGCACCGAGTAAATCAAATCCAACCGAAAAATTGCCGGTGGAAGCCGGTGCAAAATACGACTTCATGCTCAAACCTCCTGCTGCCAGCCGAGTGTGCGCATCACATCACCAAACACACCGGCCGCAGTGACCGCCGCACCGGCGCCATAGCCACGCAGTACAAATGGGATCGGCTGGTAATAACGGGTATGGATCGCCAGCGCGTTTTCACCGTCTTTGACTTTCGCCAGTGGATGGTCCAGATCTAAAGCTTTGACGGCAACTTTGCACTGACCGTCGGCGATTTCGCCGATAAAACGCAACACTTTGCCTTCCGCTTGCGCCGCCGCGACTTTGTCGGCGTACCAGGCATCCAGTTCAGGCAGTTTGGCCATAAAAGTCGTCACATCAGTACCCGGTGCAAAATCGGCCGGTAATACACCTTCGACGGTGACATCGGCCAAATCCAGTTCCAGGCCGGCTTCACGCGCCATGATCAGTAACTTACGGGCAACGTCCATGCCAGATAAATCATCGCGTGGATCTGGCTCAGTAAAGCCCATGGCTTTGGCTTTAGCGGTGACTTCCGACAGCGGCAGGCCTTTTTCCAGCTCACCGAACAGGTAACTCAAACTGCCCGATAAAATGCCTTCAAAGGCCACCAATTCGTCACCGGCGTTTAACAAGCCCTGCAGCGTATCAATCACCGGCAAACCGGCGCCAACAGTGGTTTCATACAGGAAACGACGGCGGTGACGCTGCGCGACCTGACGCAGTTCACGGTAATAATCCAGGCTCGCGGTATTGGCTTTTTTGTTCGGCGTGACCACATGGAAACCCGCTGCCAGGAACTGACTGTACTGGGCGGCAATAGCTTCTGAACTGGTGCAGTCAATCAGCACCGGGTTGGTTAAATGATGCTCCTGCACAAATTTATCCAGCGCCGCCAGCGAGAACTGGGCTGTCGCTGTAGCCATCCCATCCTGCCACTGGGTTAAATCAATGCCCTGACCGTTTAACAATAACTGCCGGGAGTTGGCGATACCGTACACGCTTAAGCGCACATTGCGGTTTTGCAGGAATTGCTGCTGACGTTGGAACTGCGCCAATAACTCACTGCCAACTACACCACAACCGACCAGAAACACGTCGATACTGGGCACGTGGCTGAAGAAGTTTTCGTGACAGACTTTCACTGCGTTTTGGCAGCTTTGCTGTTCAACTACGGCGGAGATAGAGCGCTCGCTGGAATCCTGCGCAATGGCCACCACGTTTACCCGGGCTTGCGATAACGAAGCAAAAAACTTTGCCGCGACGCCACGATGCTGCCGCATACCGTCGCCGACCAAACTGACAATCGCCATGTCGGTCTGGATCGCCAGCGGGCGCAACAATTTGCCCTGCAGTTCCAGTTCAAATTCAGCTTCCAGCGCCTTTTTAGCTGCGTTTAGATCCAGCTGTGCCACACAGAAACTGATACTGAATTCACTGGAGGATTGGGTGATTAAATTCACCGATACCTGCTCGCGTGCCATAGTGGCAAAAATCCGCGACGCCATACCGACCACGCCTTTAAGGCCCGGGCCGGATACAGTGATAAGCGCCAGATGCTCCAGGCTGGAAATACCTTTAACCAGGCTGTCGCCACTGTTGTGATTGTCGATACAGCTGCCCGGCGCCTGCGGATTCAGCGTATTTTTGATGTAACAAGGGATTTGATAACGCGCCAGCGGACCAATGGTTTTTGGATGCAGAACTTTGGCACCGAAGTACGACAGCTCCATCGCTTCGTCGTAAGACAGATGGTCAATCAGTTTGGCATTTTTCACCTGACGTGGGTCTGCGCTGTAAACCCCGTCGACGTCAGTCCAAATTTCACAAACTGACGCGCGCAGAGCCGCTGCGACAATGGCAGCTGAGTAGTCAGAGCCATTGCGGCCCAGCAAACACAGCTCACCTTGCGCATTGCTGGAGACAAAACCGGCCAACACATAGACTTGTGCCGCTTGTTTTTTCACGGCAGCGCCGAGTGCGATTTCAGAGGCCGGCACGTCGGCAACCGCATTCAGATAATCACCCTGACTTTTCACGCACTGTACTGAATCCAACAGCACAGCTTTCACCTGCTGAGCCAGCAGTAATTCAGTCATCAGTGCGACACTGAATTGTTCACCCAATCCCAGCAATTGCGCTTTGATATGATCCGGACAATAGTGCAGTAATTCGACGCCCTGCAAGCGATTACTAAGCGTGGCATCCTGCGCCGCTAATACCGCCTGCAGCCGTTGCTGCGCCGCGCTATCCAGCACAGCTGCAGCGTCTGCGAGCATTTTCTGCAACCG
>CAMLNG010000260.1 GCA_946481195.1 uncultured Chromatiaceae bacterium | reverse complement strand
GGCCGTCGGGTCGCCGGACGGAAAACCGACAGTGCCGTCAACCCCAATAAAGGTGCCGTCGTAATCGACACGGGTCTGGTTGGCTGCAACGTTGTTACTCGGCCGGCCGGCGATTTCCCAACCAGCCCGCACTAAACCCACCGCCGAAGCAAAACCGCCGGCGATACCTTCGACTGAAACATCTTCGGCGCGCTCTGTGACATTCAGGAATCTTGGCAACGCTGTGGCGGCCAACAAACCTAAAATGATAATAACAATGACTAATTCGATTAAGGTAAAGCCTTGTTGTTGTCTTGAGATAGTACGCATACGCAGTTCTCCGGGGCTTAAATCAATAGTTTATAGTTTTGATAACACTAATTAATGACAGCTTTTCTGTCGATTGCCAAGCTCAGTTACTTGCCTTTTTGATAAGCGCTGAGCATGTCCCACATTGGGGTAAATATCCCAAGCGCCAGTAACAGCACCATCACTGCGACCACAGTGATCAGAATAGGCTCGATTTTCGCTGTCAGCGATTTCAGATCAAAAGCGACTTCCCGTTCATAAAACAATGCTACTTCCTGCAACATGTCATCCATCTGGCCGGTTTCTTCACCGACCGCCAGCATTTGCATCACCAGCGGCGTGAACAGGCCGCTTTGCGCCGAGACACGCACCAGGCTTTCGCCGCGTTCGATATTGCGCCGCATTTCGCGAATTTTGTCCGCCATAAAATCGTTGTCGACTGCTTCTGCCACCAGGCTAAGTGCCGTGGTCAGCGGCACGCCGGCGCGCAGCATCAGCGCGAAACTGCGGGCATACCGGCCAAGCGTGGCACGGTTAATAATATCGCCCATCAATGGCAAGCGCAGTTTATAACGGCTCCAGCGATAGCGGCCCTGCTCGGTTTGCAGATAACGGTACAGCGCAAAGCCGGCCACCGTCAGCCCCAGCAATAACCAGGGCCAGTAGTTGACGAAAAACGCCGAGGTATTAATCAGCACCTTTGTGGTCCAGGGCAATTCGGCATGAAAGCGGGCAAACATCGCGGCAAACTGCGGAATGACAAAAATATTCAGGATCACCATTGCTACCACAATGGCCAGCAGCACAAAAGACGGATAACGCGTGGCCTGTTTAATCTGGCGGCGGGTTTCCATTTCCTGTTCAAAATAATCCGACAGCTGGGCAAAAGCATCATCGAGCCGGCCGGTGTTCTCACCAACATGCACAATACTGACAATCAGCCGGTTAAACACTTTCGGATGACTGGCCATCGCCACCGACAAACTGCGGCCTTTTTCCAGCTGCTCGGCCAAATCCAGCAGCACAGTGTTCAGCGCTTTGGAGCTGGTGCTTTCGGCAAGGCCGCGAATAGCGCGGATGATTGGAATACCGGCTTTCATCAGTGAATACATTTGCCGGGCAAATACAATTAGTTCCGGCAACCGCACCACGGGGCCAAACCAGCCGGAAAAATCCAGCTGCAGTTGACGCGTTGGCGCGATTTCACTGATATTCAGCGGGATCAACTGCCGGCGCTGCAGCTGGTCGGCCACCGCACTTTCGCTCGGCGCGTCAATCTCACCGGATTGCAACCGGCCCTGCGTATCGCGGGCGCTATAGCGGAAGCTGGCCATCAGACAGAGCCCGCCATCGCGTCTAAGTCGACATATTCCGACACCCGGATCACTTCATCGAGGCTGGTGATGCCCTGCTGGGCGTAATCCAGTGCCATAGTACCCAGGGTGCTGAAATTCTCAGAGCCATAAGCGATGCGGGCAAATTCTTCGGTGTCGTTACGCCGCAGCGCATCGGCCAGCGGTTTATCCAGCACCAGCAGTTCAAACACACCGATACGGCCTTTATAACCGGAATAGTTACAGGACTGACAACCACGGCCGCGCCAGAACTGCAGACCGGCCGGCGCGCGGAAATGCTTCAGCCAGGTTTGTTCCAGCTCGTCCGGCTGATACGGCTGTTTGCAATGCTGACAGACCCGGCGCACCAGCCGCTGCGCCAGAATGGCCCTGAGCGCACTGGCCACCAGATAAGGCGCCGCGCCCATATCAATCAGCCGTAGCGTACTGGTGACCGCGTCGTTGGTGTGCAGTGTTGACAGCACTAAGTGACCGGTCAAAGCGCCACGCAGGCCCATCTCGGCAGTTTCCTGGTCGCGCATTTCACCGACCATCAGAATGTCCGGGTCCTGCCGCAAGCTGGTGCGCAGCACACCGGCAAAATCGAGGCCGATCTTATGATTAATTTGTACCTGGTTAATCCGCGGCAGCCGGTATTCCACCGGGTCTTCGACCGTGATGATTTTGACGCCTGGCTGATTCAGCTCCGACAACACGCCGTACAAGGTGGTGGTTTTACCGGAACCCGTCGGGCCTGTGACCAGCACCATGCCATGCGGGCTTTGGATAATACGGCGCAAGCGTGCGACGATGCCCGGCGGCATGCCGGTTTCTTCCAGGCTGAGCAGGCCTGCGCTCTGGTCCAGCAGACGCATCACCACCGACTCGCCGTGTTGTACCGGCATCGTCGACATCCGCACATCGATAGTGCGGCCTTTGATTTTCATCTGAAAACGACCATCCTGCGGCAGGCGTTTTTCGGAGATATCCAGGCTGGCCATCAATTTCAGCCGCAGCACCAGCGCCGGCGCAATCCCGGTTTCCTGTAACACACTTTCCTGCAGCACACCGTCGATACGCTGGCGGATGCGCAGCACTTTTTCGTCCGGCTCGATATGAATATCCGAGGCGCGCACCTGCACCGCGTCTTCAAATAACGACTGCAGCAAGCGCGCTATGGTATTGTCCTGCTCACCTTCAGTGCTGAGCGCAGCGAAGTCGATGGTTTCGGTTTCTTCGTATTCTTCCTGCAGCTGGTGGGCAAAACTCTGTATTTCCTGGGTGCGGCGATACAGGTTGTTAAAGGCTTCAATCAGCTGGCTTTCGCGCACCACGGCGATTTCAATCTGCTTGGGCTCTAACAGCGGCGCAATTTGGTCGAGGCTGGACAAATCTGCCGGGTCACTCATCCCCAGCAACACAGATTCACCGCGGTCTTCCAGCACTAAAGCGCGCAGACGGCGGGCATGTACTTCCGGCAGCATTTGCGCCACACGCGGTTCGATGCGGCGCTGCGCTATATCGAGGAACTGCACATTCAGCTGCTGCGACAAAAACTGCAGCAACTGGTCTTCCGTCAGGTAGCCCAGTTCAATTAAGGTGGCACCCAGTTTGCGGCCATTCTGTTTTTGTGCCGTCAGGGCATTGCTGAGCTGCTGTTCGCTGATGATGCCTTCATGCACCAGCAGGTCACCCAGACGCATTTTTAAACGGGGTCTTTGCATATTATTGTCCGGTTGCGCTGGCAAGGCGCTGTTGAATAAATTGCTGACTGGCCGGACTCAGTCCGCCCAGTTGCAATGCCTGTTGATAAGCCTGTTGCGCTTCAGGCCACTGGCCGCGCTGGTCCAGCATAGTACCAAGGCCAAGCCAGGGCCGGCTGTCCTGCGGCAGCAACTGACTCCAGCGTTGAAAAGCCCGCAATGCCCGCTCCGCGTCACCGGTTTGCTGCGCCGCATGCGCTTCCAGTGCCAGCACCTGCTGCGGATATTGTTGCTGTAAGGCCGGCGTCAGTGCAGCTAACAAAGCCTGCCACTGCTGCATACCGGCAAGTTGCTGAATATTGGCCCATTGCAGCGCGGCCGACTCGCGCTGTTGCTGCTGCGCTACGCGTTGTGGATCTGCTGCTGAAATGGTCATTTGTGGTTTTACAGCTGGCGCTGAAGGCTGTGTTAGCGCTGAAGGCTCTGATCCCGCTGCCGGCTCAGCCAAAAACGCCGCATCAGCGTCGGCCAGCGCATAGGCTTCCGCGACGGAATCCGACTCGGCGACAGTCTCAGACCTGGTGACAGTATCAGTCCCTGCAGGTTCAGGTACGTGTTGCACCGCAGTTTGTGATTGTTGCACCGCGGTTTGTGATTGTGGCGTTGTGGGCAAAACCGCCCCGCGCTGCGGGGGCTTGCTCTCTACATGAGCCGCAACTGTGGTGTCAGCGGCAGGCACGACGTCAATCTTGCCGGATGCTTTAAGGGTAGGCTCTGTACTGGCTGCGACCGGCGTTGTTGGTGCAACCGCGGCGGTCAGGCTCGCAGTCGCGGCATCCGGTTCAGCTTGCGGCTTTGCAGACACAACTTCTGGTGCTGATGCCGGTTCCAGCCTCAGCTGACCAATTTCAACGCCTACCCACAATGCCGGCAACAATAACAGCGCCCAGTACCAGCGCCTGTGGGGTGAAACCGTCAGCGCTGGTGTGCGCAGCTGCGCCGGGTCAGCCGCCTGCCGTTTATCTAAATCGCGCAGCATCTGATTAATCACGCTCATCGCAGGCTCCAGCTCAGCAAAGCTGAAGGTGCCAGATACCACAGCAGAGCCAGCGTTGCAGTCGCGACCAGCAGCCAGTGCAATGCCGGATGGCGCACATCTTCGGTATCAGCGGCCGCCAGATACATCTGCTTCCAGCCGGCGCGCGGCAGACCAGCACCATAAGCCAGCAACAACGCTTTATGCGCCAGCAGATTAATCAGCCGTGGAATGCCTCTGCTGTAATAACTCAGTAACCAGACAGCCGGCGGGCTGAACAACATCCGCGTACTGCCGGCGATTTGCAGACGCTGACGCAAATATGCCGCCACTTCAGGCTGCTGTAACTGCGCCAGTTGATAGGAAAAACTGATACGCTGGCGCAACTGCCGAAACCCCGGCTGCGCCAGACGTTTATCCAGTTCTGGCTGGCCAAATAACACCACTTGCACCAGTTTACGTTGTTCTGTTTCCAGATTGGTCAGAAGCCGCAGCGCTTCCAGCGTGTCGTCCGGCAATGCCTGAGCTTCGTCAATCAGCAGCACCACTTGCCGGCCGGCGCCGGCCAGCAGCAACAACTGGCGCTGTAACAAATGCGCCAGTTGCAGCTGGTCGATATTGTCTGATTGTTTTAAACCGAGTTCGAGCGCTAAAGCCCAACGCAGCTGCTGCGGATCCAGATTGGGGTCGGGAATATAAGCCAGGCTCCAGTGCGCCGGTGCTTCGTTCAGTAACTTGCGGCACAGCAGCGTTTTACCGGTGCCGACTTCGCCGGTCACTTTAATAAAACCTTCGCCATGATTCAGTGCCGTCTGCAACACTTCCATTGCCTGCTGGTGCCCTTGCAGCCCGACATAAAAACCGGTAGTCGGTGTCAGGCTGAACGGATACTGCTGCAACTGAAAGTGGGCCAGATACATCATCAGCGCCGTTGCTGCCAGTCCTGCATTTGCAGGCTGGACTGCTGAATCTGTTGTTGTCAGACCTCAGCACCAGTGACGGTTGGTTTGAGCAGGATCACCAGCTCCTTTTTCTTCTCTGATTTGCTGGTCGACTTAAATAAATTGCCGAGCAGTGGTAGCGAACGCAGCCCCGGCACCCCGCTTTCCTGATCGCTGATGACCGTTTGCATCAGGCCACCAATCACCACAATTTCACCGTTGCTGGCTTTGATAATAGTGTCCGACTCACGGATATTGCTTTGTGCCAGCGGCAGCACCACTTCTTCTTCCGACAAGCGAATGGTTTTGACCTGCTCAGCAGTTTCAGTCACAGACGGATGCACGTGCAAAATGACCTGACCATTAGCGTCAATTTGTGGTGTCACAT
>CAMLNG010000259.1 GCA_946481195.1 uncultured Chromatiaceae bacterium | reverse complement strand
ATAACAGAGGGATGGCAGCGCGAAAGGTCATAGGGTGTTTCCTTGTCTTTGTAGTTGTTGTAGTTACAAGACCACTCTATCGCTAAAACCGCGATTTGAGAATCTCTCCGCGAAAAGCCAAAGTTGTACCTCCGACAATCTTGTAGCAAGGTATTGATACACAACAGGAGCAGGCCATGACCACACACCGCATTTTCAATACAGCTTTTGCCAAAGTCTATCCGCTTTATGTGCAAAAGGCAGAGCGCAAAAACCGTAGTCAGGCCGAAGTGGACCAGATCATCAGCTGGCTGACTGGCTATGACGCCGCAGGATTAACAAAGCAGTTGCAAGACGAAGTGAGTTTTCAGCAGTTTTTTGCAGAGGCACCGGCGTTTCAGCCCAACGCAAGACTCATCACCGGCCTGGTTTGCGGCGTACGGGTCGAAGAGGTGGCTGATCCCTTGATGCAAAAAATCCGTTATCTCGACAAGCTGATTGATGAACTGGCGAAAGGCAAAGCGCTGGAGAAAATTTTACGGCAGTAGGCAGAAGCGTTTCTACGGCTAAAACGAGCTGCAGCATAGATGAGCGACCGCCTTTACTTGCCCAAAACCCCGGCCGGCCGTAAAATTCGCTCAAATTTTCCCGCCACAGGCATACCACTTTGACAGACGCGACTTCGTTATTCCGGCTTAACAAATTTATCAGTGACACCGGCTTTTGTTCGCGGCGCGAAGCCGACAAGCTGATTGAGTCGGGCCAGGTGAAAGTGAACGGGCAAGTGGCGGTAGTAGGCACTAAAGTGTCTGCGGACGACAAAGTCGAAGTTGCGGGCAAGCCACTGAAAAACAAACCGCGCCGGGTCTATCTGGCCTATCACAAGCCGGTGGGTATCACTTGTACCACTGAACTACATGTCAAAGGCAATATCGTCGATGCAGTCAAATATCCGGCGCGGATCTTCCCGATTGGCCGGCTCGACAAAGAGTCCGAGGGTTTAATATTCCTCACCAACGATGGCGACATCGTCAATAAAATCCTGCGTGCCGGCAATGCACACGACAAAGAGTATGTCGTCACTGTCGACAAACCTATTCACGACAACTTCCTGAAAAAAATGGCCGCTGGTGTGCCCATTCTTGAGACTGTGACTTTGCCTTGCCAGGTCACACAGAAATCACGCCAGACTTTTAATATCGTGTTGCGCCAGGGCCTGAACCGGCAAATCCGCCGCATGACCGAATACCTGGGTTTTAATGTCACTAAACTCAAACGCGTGCGTATCATGAACGTGCGCCTGGCCGGTCTCGCGCCGGGCCAGTGGCGGGAGCTGACGCCGGCAGAAATGGCCGAGCTTGAGGCGATGCTGCTGACTTCTAGCAAGACTGAAGAAGCGTCGAAGCTGGGTGGCGGTGCTTATCAATACGAGGAATGATGGGGGATTTTTGCCCTGTGGGCTGAGGCATGGGTTTGAATAATCATTTTTTCCCCTGCGGTGAGTCCGCCTAGCAAAGAATTCACCGTTAGGTGAATTCTCTGCTAAGCGGTCTTGCAGCAGCAGGAAATAATGATTCAAAAACCACCGCCCAACGGGCAAAACCCACCTTACTCAGCGTCTGCCAGACCTAAATAATACTGCTCAAACAACACCTTTTGCAGCGCTTGTTCCATTGCTTCGTTGATGGGGAAGTTCATGCCGCCGAGCTCATAGTCGATTTGGCGGATTTGTTCTTTGCCGTTGCGGATCATCGGTGGCGGGTCGGATTCCAGTGCGATCAGCGTGTCCTGATAGGCTTGCGGATAATCGGCTTTGATGTTTTTACAGACGCTGAGCTGTACTTCGCCTTCGCGGCCATTATAACCGGCGGCGCCAAACAGGCGGCAGATACCGGGGCGCTTTAAGTAGACGCTGCATTGGCCCTGTTTGCCGTCTTCAGAGTGGCGGCTATAGAAAAAACAACCGTCTTTGTCGTGCGCGGCCAGCGCGTCCAGGGTACTTTCGGCTTTACCTTCTTTCACCAGCTCAAATGCCAGTGGCAGCATTTCCAGCACAGTGGCTTCAATGCCCGGATGTAAACAACATTCACCACAACCACTGCGGCAAAACAGCCCGCGATCACGCTGATATTGCGCATAACGCTGACCAATTTCGTCGAACACCAGTTCTACCTGGTCGGATAAAAGTTGTAAACGTTGTTGCATGGCGGCACCTCAGAATGGGCGCGTATTGTACTGATCGGCAGGCTGCTGCGGCAAGCCCTGTCTGCACAAGCCGCTTAACCCTGAATATCCGCCAGTGGTCTGGGTTTGGCGATACCGTAACCCTGGGCGAAATTGACGCCCATCCGCTTTAATTCCTGCAAAATGTCCTGGTTTTCAACAAATTCGGCAATGGTCTGAATGCCCATCGCCGTCGCCACATCGTGGATGGAATTGACGATGGCACGGTCGTATTTATCTTCCAGCAGATCACGGACGAAGTTACCGTCAATTTTGACAAAGTCGACCGGGAAGTTTTTCAGATAACCATAAGAGGAAAACCCACTGCCGAAGTCATCCAGCGAGAAATGGCAACCTAAGCCACGGAAATGATGGATAAAGTCGAGTGTATTCTGCAGGTTCAGAATGGCCATGCTTTCGGTGATTTCAAAACAGATGTGTCGCGCCGGAATTTGATATTCATCCAGCAGACTTTGTACATAAGCTTTAAACAGCGGGTCCACCAGGGACGCGCCGGATAAATTAATGCTGGCCAGACCCAATGTGGTCAGATGCTGCGGATGTTGCGCCAGCCAGCGGAAATAACTGCGCAGCACCCAGCGGTCAATTTGCGGCATCAGGCCATATCGTTCGGCTGAACTTAAGAAATTGCCCGGCGCGATAATGGCATCGTCATCGCCAACCAATCGCAGCAGCAGCTCATAGTGCGCCAGTGTGTCTCTTTGCTGGATAGCCTGAATCGGCTGCATATACAGCACAAACTTGTCTTGCTCCAACGCCTGACGCAGCACCTGCAACCACTGTACTTCAGACTGATGTTTCTGCAGTTCAGAGTCGTCAGCGTTAAACAGATGAATACGGTTGCGGCCTTTTTCTTTGGCGACAAAGCAGGCGGAATCGGCTTTTTTCAGCGTTTGCTCGGCGGATAAATCTTCCGGCGTGACCTCGGTCAGACCTATGCTGACGCTGATACTGAACAGGCTGTCCTGCCAGAAGAAACGGAACTCTTTAACCACATCCAGCAACGCATAAGCGATGCTGAAGGCTTCCTGCGCCGTTTTGCCCGGCAATAACACGCCAAATTCGTCACCGCCAATCCGTGCCAGCACGCCGGTCTGACCCAGCGCACGTTTTAACTGCTCACTGATTTGTTTCAGCAAGGCGTCGCCGGCGGCGTGATCACAAGTGGTATTGACCAGCTTAAACTGGTCAATGTCGATAAAGAGCACAGCACAGCTTTGTTGTTCCAGCTGACGGCGCTGCCAGGCTTGTTGGGCCAGCACCAGGAAATGATGCCGGTTGTACAGGCCGGTCAGCGGGTCGTGTGACGCCAGATAGGCCAGTTGTTCATTGGCGACTTTTTGCTCGGTGATATCAATCAGCGAACCGTGCACAAAAGCTTCGCCCTGGGCATTGCGGCTCAAACGGGCTGACATCAGCGCCCAGAATGGCGTGCCGTCGGCGCGTAATCCGCGCAGTTCAAAACTCTGATTACTCAGGTGTTGCAGTTGGCGCACCATCTGCAGCCGGTCGTCCGGATTGGCGTAATAGCGGCCCATGCCGTGTTTTCTGACGTCCACTTCCATCTGGCTCAGTTCCTGATAACCGAGGATGTTCAGTAAAGCGCGGTTGGCTGACAGCAACTGGCCTTCCAGCGTGGTGCTGAACAAGCCTTCAACCGCGTTGTGGTAAATATCGTAATACTGCTGCAGCGAGCGGATCGTTTGCTGATGCGCTTCCGCGCTTTGCTCACTGGCATTTTGCAGTCGCTGCGCCAGGCTGTAGCTCATCAATAACATGCTGCAAATCACTGACAACACCAGCAGCCACTGCCATAAATGCGGATGGTCCAGATAACCAAACTCGGTCAGCACTAACACGGCATTGGCGATAAAAAACAACAGCCAGCCAATAGCAAAAGTCCGTGCCAGCGGCAGGCCGCTGAAGCCATACCGCACTGCCTGCAGTAGGTTGGTTAGCATGACCTGGCAGACTACCAGCAGCAGAATATCCAGCTGCAAACTGCGCGGCGCATAGAGCGGCGTGAACAGCAAGGCTGCGCCGGTGCAGAGGTTCAGCCATAACAACCAGCGTTGTTGATTGCCGGTAATGGCGTGGGTCAGCAACGACAGGAACAACATACAGGCGCCGCCGGCGACATAAAACAACGACGGATTTAGCTCCGGATATTCCGGCCAGATCATCGCGAAGCCGGCACCGTTTAAAATCGACACCAACAGACTGAAGCTAAAAAAGAAACCGGCGAAATGGCCATACAAAGGTTCGCGGACGTTCAGGTACAGCAGTGCATTGTAAAATGCCATCACCAGCAGGATGCCTAAAATCAGACCATCAGAAATTTGCCGTTGCAATAACTGGCGGCCAAATTCTTCATTGCTGAACAACTGCAGATTCGACGGGATCACGGCGCCATCCTGCACTTTGACCAGCAGGTCCAGTTCCTGATCGGCTTTAAAATTCAGCGTGACGGCAAAACTGCGCGCCTGCAGCATGCGTTCACTGAACGGGAATTCGGTGCCGGAACGGTTCAGCAGGCTCAGTTCGTGGCTTTGCCGGTCGTACAGATAAAACTCGACGCGGTCGGCATTGATGGATTCATAGTTTAAAACAACAGCGCCGGGGCGTTGGCCACCATAATGCAGACGGGCCAGAAACCAGACGGCTTCCGGGTAGCTGCGCAGCGCCTGATTGGGCTGGTCCAGCGGCACAAAGGCATGCAAGCGGGCGGGTTCGAATACGATGTCTTCAACACCAATGGTGGGGTCAACCTGCTGGTAATACAAATTGGGGAACAGATTTTGTTGTTTGACCGCTGGATCAATACGGATACTTTCGGCATGAAAGGCCAGCGCTGCGGGACTTAGCCAGCCAAGCAACAACAACCAGCAAAATAACCAACAGCGCTGTGTCATGTTTTATTTCCCGACTTTGAGCTAAGCAAATGAATTCTAAACAAGATCTTGAGCCAGCAAGCGATGAAGCTGTGACAGTAGCATATCTGCGGCCTGACTGTCAGTATCAATCCAGCAGCTCTCGCTATAGTGCTCGGCATGCAGGTAAAACGGCTGGTCATTAAAGTAAAAGCGGATTAGCACTAAATCCAGACTGCTTTCAGTTTGCAGCCGGCTCACCGGTGCAAAACCTTGCAGCCATTGCTGCAACAAGGGTAAATCAGAAACCGGGTCGGGTTGTCGGACAAAGCTCAGTTGCAACTGAGGGGATGGCGTATCGATGGCGTTGATGTGTAACAGTTGCAGCATGCGGGCGTCGTTCTTGTTAGTCAAAGCGCTGATTTTAGCAATTTTCTTGTGTAATCAGGGGCTTTTGCTTTACTGAAAACGGTCACTATCGATAGGAGCTGCAGATGAAGACATTGATGTTATTGATCTTGCTAGGTTTTTCGGTGTCGTTATCTGCAGAGCCTGCAGACATCAGCCGGGGCCAGGCCAAAGCCGCTATGTGTGTGGCCTGT
>CAMLNG010000258.1 GCA_946481195.1 uncultured Chromatiaceae bacterium | reverse complement strand
AATAAATCAACATACCAAAAAAATGCCAGAATTTCAGCCAGCATAGACCAATCCAGCGACAGAACCACACCGTATCACGCCACAGTCAGGAGCTGAGTGTTACCTATGTCCCAAACGATTGCGTTATTTCCATTAAGCCAGATTGTGTTGCCGCAAGGCCGTATGCAGCTGCGGGTATTCGAACCGCGTTATCAGCGCCTGGTGCGGGAAGCGCGGCAACGGCCTTTTGCCAGTGCGCTGCTGAACCCTTATGTGCATCAGCAGCACCAGTCGCGAATCTTCCCACTGGTGACTTTGGTTCGCATCATCGATTTTTGTCAGCTGCCGGATGGACTACTGGGCATTACCATCGAAGGTGTTGAACGCCACCGCATCGTCAAACGCTGGCAGGAAGCTGACCAGCTACATGTTGCGCAGACTGAAGCCCTGCCTGAATGGTCTGCGCTGGAAGTCAGTGCAGCGGCACACCCTTTGGTGAGCGCGCTGCAACAGGTTTACCAGCAAAATCCGCAGCTGGCGGCGTTATACCCGACACCTGATTGGCAAAACGCCAGCTGGTTGGCACAACGTTGGCTGGAAGTACTGACCATGCCGCCGCAGTTGAAATTTGAACTGCTCAGCGCTGAGCATCCTGGCCCGACGCTTGAGATGCTGCAGGAATGGCTTAGTGAGCAGCAGTCGCCGGAACCAGTGATAAGTGGTGCAAACTAGTGCCGGACTCGTCAGAATTAAGTGGAAAAAGCACTAGTTAATGCCCAGATATTTGTGCACCTGCACACTGAGGCGCCAGTTGTGTTGTTTGCACATATCAATCGCCAGCGCTGTGGCTTTGGCTTTTTGACTGATAGGCTGCAGATAAATTAATTTTCCAGAGCAATCAACCTGTTGTAGCAAGGACTGTAATTCTTCGATATGTTTTTCCATCGCCACCGGATGCTTGATTTCGTTGGCGCGCGCCAGACAACTGGTCAGCACCGGATATCCGCCTTTCATATTGACCTTGGGAGACACAGTCACCCAGGTTGAGGCCGGTGCCAGAATTTCAAAAGTGCCGCTGGTTTCTATTTGTGTGCTGTAGCCATTGGCATGCAGCAGTTCGCACAGTGGATTCAGGTCGTAAATACAAGGTTCGCCACCAGTGATCACCACATGGCGTGCGCGATAGGCCCGGCTGCGGAATAGCGCCAGTAAATCGTCGGCGCTGGCGTTAGCCCAATGATCCGACTCCGCCTTTTTGCTACTGGTGTCACTGAGTGCAATCAACAAATCCGGCACAATTTCCCAGGTATGTTTGGTGTCGCACCAGGCGCAACCGACCGGGCAGCCCTGCAGCCGGACAAAAATCGCCGGCGTTCCGGTATAACTACCTTCACCCTGAATGGTTTCGAAGATTTCATTGACTTTATACACAGTGCTTGGATTTCCTTTAGCATCGGGCCGAATTGCAGTACAATGCGCGCCCCAAATTTGTTGGCCATTATAACGGGAGCTTGCCAGATGCCGCAAAAAGTTGTTGTGATTTATTCCGGTGGTATGGATTCTTTTACCGTCTTACATAAGGCCATCAAAGACGGACATGAAGTTTTTGCCCTGTCGTTTAATTATGGCCAGCGCCACGTCCGCGAACTGGAATGTGCCAAAGCTGTTTGCGCAGAACTCGGCATCAATCACAAAGTTGTTGATATTTCAGCGATTAACCAGCTAATTGGCGGTTCGTCCCTGACGTCAGATATCGAAGTACCGGAAGGCCATTATGCCGCCGACAACATGAAATCTACCGTTGTGCCAAACCGCAACATGATTTTGATTTCACTGGCGGTTGGTTATGCTGTGTCATTAGATGCACAAGCGGTGTATTACGGCGCACATTCCGGTGACCACTTTATTTACCCGGATTGCCGTCCTGAATTCGTGCAAAAGATGCATGATGTCTGTCAGGTCGCCAACTATGAACCTGTCGCTATTATCAGCCCTTACCTGCAACAAACCAAAATTGAGATCCTGCGTGACGGTCTGGCAATGGGACTGGATTACAGCAAAACCTGGACCTGTTACAATGGTCGGGCCAAAGCCTGCGGCAAATGTGGTTCCTGCCAGGAGCGGCTGGAAGCCTTCAATTTAAATCAGGCCACCGACCCTCTGCCCTACGAAGCCTGAACCGGCGCATGCAATTGTAAAAGCTGGTACAGCGCCTGAACGGCGCTGTGATTATCGCCACGCCGGCTCGCCAGATACATAGTCCGTTTTAATCCTTGTGGCCCTAGCGGCCTCGTGACAATCAGCCCCTGACTTAAAAACGGTTCGGCCAGCCACAAGGGTAAAACCGCAATCCCCTCGCCGGCGGCGACCAGCTGTAACATCTGACTGGCTTGTGCCACCTGCCGGCGTTCCCCCCGAAACTCTAGATCTTTCAGAAAATAACGGAATAAGTCCTGCCGCTCCGGAGGGATCGGGTAACTGAGCAATTGCGCCTGACGTAAATCTGCCGGCTCTATCCATGGTTTTGCCGCCAGCTGATGCTCAGGGGCCAGATACGCCAGCAATTCCAGCTCAAACAAAGGTTGATAACAAACCTGACGGGACAACCGCGCGTCGGTGGTCAGCACCAGATCTAATTCCCCATCCAACATGGCTTCAATGGCATGGTGCTCAATTTCAGTATCCAGGCTCAGATTCACCTGCGGATGTTGTTGGCGGAATGCTTTAACAGCCGGTAACAGCCAATGAAAACAAGCGTGACATTCGACAGTCAGACGCAGCTGGGCTGGCAGGCCGGGTTGTTGTCGCAATTGCTGTTGTACCGCTTCTATCTTTGGCAGCACGTCGTCGGCCAGTTGCAATAACAACTGGCCTTGCCAGCTGAACTGCAATGGTTGAGATTTGCGTACAAACAACGGCTCACCGAGCTGTTGCTCAATATCTTTCAGTTGATGCGACAATGCCGATTGGGTAACAAATAACCGGCTGGCAGCACCTTGCAACGAGCCGGTCTGCGCCACCGCCCGCAGCGTTTTTAACAACTTTAAATCCAGTTGCATCTATAGCCCTCAACTTGCCGGTGGCACGCACTTAATAGTCAATGCGCACTGTAACTAGTTTATTTAGACATATCAACATCTAGATGGCCGTGCAATCCATTTTCACAACAAAGGGTTTTGCATTAAAAAAAAAAAGGGCAGCCACTGCTGCCCTCTTCCGGTGAAGCCCCTGTTTAACGTACCGGCAGCTCAAACTTGGCAAACATCCGGTCGATTTCTTCCTGATTACGCAACATATTGGCACGTTCAACCACATCTTTGGTCAGATGCGGCGCAAAACGCTCAATAAAGTCATACATGTAAGTGCGCAGGAAAGTACCTTTTCTGAAACCGATTTTAGTCGTTGAAGCAGCAAATAAATGGCTGGCGTCAATGGCCACCAAATCGGTGTCCAGCGTTTTGTCCATCGCCATCGATGCAATGACGCCAACGCCAAGACCGAGACGCACATAAGTTTTAATCACATCCGCGTCGGTGGCTGTGAAAACAATTTTCGGCTCCAGGCCTTTTTCGCCAAAAGCACGGTCCAATTCAGAACGACCGGTGAAACCAAACACATAAGTCACTATCTGATACTGCGCCACATCTTCAATTTCAATTTTGCGCTGTAAATTTGCCAACGGGTGGTCGGTGCGCACAATGACACTGCGGTTCCAGTGGTAGCAAGGCAACATCACCAAATCGCTGAATAAATGCATAGCTTCAGTCGCGATGGCAAAATCGGCCTCGCCGCGGGAAGCGGCCTCAGAAATTTGCTGGGGTGTGCCCTGATGCATGTGCAATGACACTTTAGGAAACTTTTTGATAAAACCACCAATGACGCCTGGCAGCGCATAACGAGCCTGGGTATGAGTCGTCGCGATGTTGAGTTTGCCCTGATCTGGCAATGTATGTTCCTTCGCCACCGCTTTAATGCTTTCAACTTTGGCCAGAATTTGCTGAGCGATTTCAATCACGTCACGCCCGGCTGGCGTCACATGCGTTAAATGCTTACCACTGCGGCCAAACACCTGAATGCCTAATTCATCCTCCAGCATCCGCACTTGTTTGCTGATGCCAGGTTGTGACGTGTACAGACTTTCTGCCGTCGCCGACACATTCAGGTTATGGTTTAACACTTCGACAATGTAACGCAGCTGTTGTAATTTCATTGGTCAGACTTTCCATGGTTGACGGCCACTGGCAACAATCAATCGAACTAATTATTCCAACGATTCATTGTTTTTTATTTATGTATAACTAATAGTAGCTAAAAAACCAATCAGACTGTAGTACTTTTTCCTGCAAATCACTGAACTTCACGGGAGCATGTTGTGGAACATCCTGAAATCGATTTCGCTACTGTCCTGGCATCCGGCGTACACGATATGAAGAATTCATTGTGCATGCTGATCCAGTCGATGGAACTGCTGCAGCAAGAGTTAGCCGAGAAATCCATCTCAGCAAGCGACGAACTGGGGCGCATTCACTATGAAGCGACCCGTCTCAACACTAACTTGCTGCAACTCCTTTCACTGTATCGCATGGAGAGAGACCAACTTCCGCTACACATGGACGAATACAATGTCGATGACTTATGTGACGAGATCCTGCTGAAAAATGCAGCCTACAGCCAGCAACGTCATATCGAAGTGATCAAAGAATGTCCTGCGCACCTCAGCTGGTTTTTTGATAATGACCTCATCAGCAATCTCATCAACGATATGTTTGTGAATGCCCTGCGTTATTCAGCCAGTCGTTTGTTGCTAAAAGCCAGTCTGCAACACCAGCAATTAGTTATAGAGCTGCATGATGACGGCAGCGGATATCCGCCAGACATGCTGGATAACAGTGATGAAGGCATTAATAATCTGAATCTGGCTGCTGGCCGCACCGGGCTTGGCTTGTTTTTTGCTCATATGATAGCGCGGGCGCATCGTAACCGGCAGCAATGCGGTCGTATCGAGCTGTTCAATGGTGGTCAGTTCGGTGGTGCTGTGTTCCGTTTAATTCTGCCCTGATGCAACACGGCGACTTACACTTAAACATCGCAGGCTGGTAGCAAACGGCGATAATCACCGAATTAATTTACAAACAGTCCCAGTGCAAAAATTGGTATTTTGCTGCGTTTCTGTTTAAGATGCGAGAGTAAGACCAAAGCAGAGGTTCAGATGGCTTTTACAGTAATTGTGGTGCTTTTCATTGGCTTATTGGTGATCTCAGTGGTCGCCAGCGCGATGCAGCAGCACAAAGAACGACTGGCCACGTTAAAACGCGCCGAATTCAGTAAACTGCGTGGCATGCTGGAAGATACCGAAGAGATCCTGCTGAACGCCGCTAATGTGCCGTTAACGCCCGGCATAGTGCAGATGTTACTGACCCGCATCGCCTACACTCTCAAAGCCATGGTGGAGCTTGAACCCGGCTCCCGCGATCTAAAAAGTCGGTTGGCGGATACTGAAAAACGCTTAGCGGAACTGGGTAAAGAAACCCCGGGCGCCTCAGAGAACATCAGTCTGCCGGATAACGACAAACAAATTATCAGCATGATCCAGGGCATTAAAAAGCTCAGAACTATTCTGCGCGCCGAACACGCCCGCGGTAATATTGATACTCAACTGGTGATCCAGGAAGACCGTCGTCTGGAAAACCTGCAACTGCGCATCAACGTTGAAAGCCAAA
>CAMLNG010000257.1 GCA_946481195.1 uncultured Chromatiaceae bacterium | reverse complement strand
AGTTACGACCGCGAAAGTATGACAGATGCGGAGAAGCTTAATTACGACATGCTGGAATGGTTTATGGCCCACCAGGCCGAAGGGGAAAAGTGGCGTTACCACGACTATCCGGTCAACCAGCTGTTTGGCGTACAGAATATGTTGCCACGCTTTATGGTCAATACCCATCAGCTGAAAGATAAAACCGATGCAGAACAATATATCAGCCGGTTACAACAGTTTGACCGGGTCTTTGGCCAGGTGGTGGAGGATTTAAATATTCGCGCCGCTAAAGGGGTAGTGCCACCACGTTTTGTACTGGAAAAAGTACTCAGTGAAGTCAAAGGCCTGACGGCTGGTGCAGTCGAGCAGCAACTGCTGTATACACACTTCACTTCAGCAATTGCCAAAATCGGAGGCCTGAGCGAAGCTGAGCGCGCCAAGCTGACCACTGATGTCAAAGTTGCGATTGAGCAATCGGTAGTTCCGGGATATCAGAAGCTGACCGGTTACCTGACGGATACGGTCGCCAGCGCAACGACTGACGATGGGGTCTGGAAGTTGCCGGATGGTGAACAGTATTACGCTTATACCCTGAAACAACACACCACCACAGACCTGACACCGGAACAAATTCATCAGATGGGCCTTGCTGAAGTGGCGCGAATTCAGCAGGAAATGCTGAGTATCCTGCACGCACAAGGCATCAGCGGCGACAATGTCGCGCAAATGATGACGGCGTTAGGTGATGACCCAAGATTCTTATATCCGGACAGCAATGAAGGCCGGCAGCAAATTCTGGCGGACTATAAAACCATTATTGCTGATATTGAAACTAAACTGACGCCGGCTTTTAACATGAGGCCTAAAGCACCGATGGACGTGCAGCGCGTGCCGGAATTTGCCGAAAAGACTTCAGCCGGTGCTTATTACAACCCACCGGCAATGGATGGTTCCCGGCCCGGCGTGTTTTTTGCCAATTTGTATGACATCCGGGCGACACCCAAATTTGGTATGAAAACACTGGCCGTGCATGAAGGCATTCCGGGCCATCACTTCCAAATCGCTATTCAGCAGGAACTCACAGGCTTGCCGACCTTCCGTAATATTCTGCCTTTTACCGTCTATGCCGAAGGCTGGGCGCTTTATACCGAGCGGCTGATGGCCGAGTTGGGTCTGTACCAAAACGACCCTTTTGGTGACTTAGGACGCTTACAGGCTGAATTATTCCGTGCTATCCGGCTGGTGGTTGATACGGGTCTGCATCACAAACGCTGGACGCGGGAACAGGCGATTGCTTATATGTCCGGCAACGCCGGTATGGCAAAATCTGATGTTGAATCTGAGATTGAGCGTTATATCGTCATGCCCGGCCAGGCCTGCGCCTATAAAGTCGGCATGATGAAATTGCTGGAACTGCGCGGCAAAGCACAGCAGGAACTGGGCGAGAAATTTAAGCTGACCGATTTCCATGATGTAGTACTGCAAAACGGCTCTATGCCACTGGCCATTCTGGAGCGGGTGGTGGACCAGTATATCGCGGCGAAAAAAGCCGGCTGATAGCCGGCTCAATCCGCAGAGATCTTCAAGTGATAAAAAAGGCGCCGGATGGCGCCTTTTCTTTTAGGGAGTGAGCTGTTATTGCGCCGTGTGGCGTTTATCCAGTACATCCAGTTTGACGGTCTTCACGCCGGCAACTTGCTGCAGTTGTTGTGTCAGCTGCAGTAAATCGGCATTGGCACCGGCCTGTAACATTTGCAGCTGGCCTTGACGCAGGCTTTTCAGTGGCTTTAAACCCAGCTGTGCAGCGGCAGTATTCAGCGCGGCGACGTTTTGGGTCAGTACGCTGATGCGGCCTGTCACAATCGCCAGTTCACCACTCATCAGGTTCCGCACCACAGTGTTTTGAGTCACTGCCGCAGGTTTAGCCTGTGCGGGATTGGCATAGACTTTGTGGTCACCGAGGGTGGTCACTGCGTCTGCAGTTAATACGGTATCAGCTGTCGTTGCGCTAAAACCTGCAACTGTTACGTAGGTACCGAAAGTCGCCTGTAATGGCCGTTCCGTGCCGGCTGCTGTGTCTTGCGCTGTGGCTGTAACAGTGTTTTGCACCTGCAGTTCCGGGATCTCGCGAACCTGCTGTGCCTGGGCCAGTGGCAGGCTCAGTACCACTGCCAGTGTCATCATTGATTTATACATGTTATGGAGCTCCCGGCTTAGTGGCCAAATACACGGATCGCAACACCTTCAACCGTGGAAGGGGCTGTATTGTTCAGATAACCTTTGGTTTTCAACAAACCGCCGGTGGCTTTGATATCCGCACCGTTGGCATCCAGTACTTTGATTTTCCAGGTGCCTTTGGCTTTTTCACCATAAAACGCCTGCGACAACATCACTGAATCCTTCAAAATATAACCCTGATAGAAATCCGCACCTGCCGCAGGCATCAGCAGCGCTTGTTTTGAGCTCAGCAGCACACTGCGGGTACCCTGTGGCGATGTGACTTCAACGGCAAGGTCAGCACCTGCGGTGGTATGGAACTCTTTGTACAGAGCGCCTTTATCATCGACACCTAAGGTCATTTCGCTGTTTGCCACTGTCAGGCGGAACTGGGCACCTTCCAGCGTGATATCATCTGCAACATCAATGCTGAATTCAGCACCTTTAATGGAGTTATCCGGCACTGTGCTGGTCAGTTTTTCCGGTTTTGTGGCGTAGATGCCAAGTCCGGTCCAGGCAGCCAGTTTCAGCTCTCCCAGATTGGCCTTATAGTTCTTGGCCATTTCGACCGCTTTACCGGCATTCACCCGGCCATAACCGTACAGGTTATTGTGTTCAAAACCGGCTTTGTTCTTCACCCAGCCAGCATGCGCAACGAATTCACCATCAGGTAAAGTCAGCTTGACCGGTGCATTGTTCGCATCCACTTTGGTTGAAGTACTGACCAGAATATGCCGTACATCACGGTAAGTCAGCGCGGGGTTTGCCGACAGGATCAGGCTCACCACACCCGCTGTATTTGGCGCCGCTGAGCTGGTGCCGTTAAAGCTGTTGGTATAGTTACAGCTGCTGTTGTCTTCATGACCCGGATTGTTAAACGGATAAATGGCGCCGAAATAACCCGGACCAAAATATTCGTCGTAGAAATCAGCAGAAGCAAAACTGGAGTAACCGCGCAGACAGGTCATCTGGTCTGTGGTCACCATGGCTGGTGCGGTGTCGCCATATTCACCGGCAGGCGCCACGACTAACAGGTTCGCACCTGCCGTGGAGTAGCTGGTGTGTTTACCATCTGAATTGACCGCGCCGATGCTGAAGTAATACGGTGATGACTGTGAGTTTTCCATGTTAGCGTTATAGCAGGTCAGACCCAAAGTACGGGCACCGCTGGCGCTACAGAAGTTGTTTTCCAGCGTGCTGCGACCAGACAGGAACGAGTTACCGCTGGACTTGGTATTGACCACACCTTTGCCGCTACGCAGCTCAGTGGCTGTGAATTCCTGCAGCGCTTCTTCCATTTCGTCATACGCCAGGGCTGTAGGGTAGGTGATGCCATAACTGCGGTTAAAAACTGCGACCGGCTCACTTGGCGTGATGCCGCTGCCCGGAATGCCGTGTGACAGGAAATATGCCAAATCTGACTGGGCTTCCAGGTAATTCATGCCAATCAGTTTGGTATCAGGGGCAACACCATGGCCACCTTTGCCGTTCCAGCCGACTGCGGCAATCAGCCCGGCTACGCTGGTGCCGTGGTCGCCATCGACGGCGCCATTGGTTGGATCTGTTGGATTTAATGCGCCTTCAACAAAATTCAGTGAACGGTTTGGCAACACGTTGGCTTCTAAATCTTCATGAGCGATTTCAAGGCCGGAGTCAACGACTACAGCGATGGTATTTTGCCCCGTCACGCCCTGGCTGTATGCCGCTGCGACGTTCATGTCTTCACCCGGGACCAGGATTTTTTCCCAGTTGGCCATCCGGGTCTTCGCCAGTTTCACCGCATCTTCTGCGGACAGGCCCTGTGCCTGGAAACTGTCTACCAGATAGTCATACAGACCTTCGCCCAAAGCATAGGCTTTTTGACCGGTGTTACGCAGATGCCATTGCTGATTCAGCAGCGGATCTGTGGCGGCTGCCGGGATCTCCAGCGCAGCAGTGGCAGTGAGGAAACCATCGCTGACCACATACTGCAGGCTGCTGGCCTGGCCCTGTTGTGGAGTGTACACAAAGTTGAGCCCCTGCACTGTTAAAGTGCCGCCCTTGAGGTTGTAAACGCCATTGACCGGAGTCACAGCTTTGCCAGCCTCGAGAATTTCGGTGACTTGCAGGTTGTCGCCATCAATATCTGTGGCTTTGAAAGTACCGGTTTGCGGTAACCAGCTTTTACCGGCAGCGATGCTGACATTGACCGCAGTCGGGGCGTTGTTTTTGTCGCCACCGCCACAGGCGCTGAGCGCGAGCAGTACTGCAGCGGAGAGCGCAGATTTCTGAATAAAATGCATAACAAATCCTGGATTCTGATTTTCTTGGTTGGCCCTGATTGGGCAACTGCTTCAGGCAGTTCTACCGGATGCTAGCATTTTGAGGCTGAAAGTCACTAAAAAGTTAAAAAGTGTAATTTTGTTGGTTGTTTTTTGTTCGGTAAATAAAAAGCCCCGCACGATGGCGGGGCTTATGGCGGCATGAGCTGTTGGGTTAAACCGGTTGCTGCTGAGTGATGCAGTGGACGTTACCACCACCGAGCAGAATTTCCCGACCAGGTACCGTCACTACCTGATGTTGTGGAAATACTTTTGCCAGAATATCCGCAGCGACTTTATCCATAGGGTCATCAAAAGTTGGCAGAATTAAACCACCGTTGCACAGATAGAAATTGATGTAAGAGCCGGCCAGACGCGCTTCGGCTTCACGTGGGACTGCGGCACCTGTCAGGTCAACACTGGCGTATTCTTCCGCTTTGGCCAGTAACGGCCCCGGAACCGGCAGTTTATGCACGATAAAAGGCCGGCCTTTGGCATCTGTACTATTTTCTAATACTGTCAGCGCCGCGCGTGAACGTGCGTATTGCGGGTCGGCTTCGTCATCGGTCCAGGCCAGCAGGACTTCGCCCGGGCGGACAAAACAGCACATATTATCGACGTGACCATCGGTCTCGTCGTTAAAAATGCCTTCTTCCAGCCAAATAACTTTATCAATACCGAGGTAATCACTCAGCTGTTGTTCAATCTGCGATTTGGTCAGATGCGGGTTGCGGTTAGGGTTCAATAAACATTCGGCAGTGGTCAGCAAAGTGCCTTCACCGTCGGTATGAATAGCGCCGCCTTCGAGCACAAAGCCCTCAGTCCGATAACGTGGCAGGCCTTCGATATTCAGCACTTTTTGCGCGACCTGATCGTCGCGCTGCCAAGGGAAGTACAGACCACCGTTCAGGCCGCCCCAGGCATTAAAGGTCCAGTCGATACCACGCACTTCTTTGCCGTTAGTGACAAAAGTTGGGCCGGTATCCCGGCACCAGGCGTCATCGCTGGAGACTTCGACGACCCGGATTGGGTGTACTGTTGGCTCCAGGCTGAGCTGTGCCTGAGCATTCGCGAACTGATTGGCCGACGCCATCACAGTCACCGGCTCAAAACGGGCGATAGCGCGGATCACTGCGGTAAAGGCTTGTTGCGCAGGTTTTGCCCCCATCCGCCAATTGTCGGTGCGCTCCGGCCACACCATCCA
>CAMLNG010000256.1 GCA_946481195.1 uncultured Chromatiaceae bacterium | reverse complement strand
GCCGGTGGTGACGATATCAGCGATGATGAGTTTGAGTCTTTGCTGGACGAATTGCATGGCAAAGGCAAGGCGCCTGCAGGCCCTGCTGTACCGGCAACACCAACAGTAGCTGCGCCAGCAGCTAAGCCGCCTGTTACTGCCAAACCTGAACCTGTAAAACCTGCGGCTGCGCCTGCTCCGGCAGCAAAAGCGCCTGTGGCTAAAGCGGAAGAACCTAAAGCAGCGCCAGCTGCAATAAAAGAGAAAGACAGCGGCGACGGCGAAAGCAAAGGCGCGGCTCAGGCTGATACCACAGTCCGGGTCGATACCAAACGGCTTGACCAAATCATGAACATGGTAGGTGAGCTGGTGTTGGTCCGTAACCGCCTCGTGAGTCTGTCCTCGGGTGCTCAAAATGAAGAAATGAGCAAAGCCATTTCGAATCTGGATGTTGTAACCGCTGACCTGCAAGGTGCAGTGATGAAAACGCGGATGCAGCCAATCAAAAAAGTCTTTGGCCGTTTCCCGCGGGTTGTGCGCGATTTAGCACGTTCGCTGCAAAAAGACATTAACCTTGAGCTGGAAGGTGAAGAAACCGATCTGGATAAAAACCTGGTTGAGGCCTTAGCCGATCCACTGGTGCACTTAGTGCGTAACTCTGTGGACCACGGTATCGAAATGCCCGATGTCCGGGTTAAATCCGGTAAACCACGTACTGGTTTGGTGAAGCTGGCTGCACAGCAGGCAGGTGATCATATCCTGTTGACCATTCAGGACGATGGCGCCGGTATGGACCCGGAGAAACTGAAATCTATTGCGATTAAACGGGGTGTACTTGACCCGGACGCAGCGACCAGAATGTCCGATACTGAAGCCTTTAATTTGATTTTTGCTCCCGGATTTTCCACTAAAGAGCAAATCTCCGACATCTCCGGCCGCGGTGTCGGCATGGATGTGGTGAAAACGAAGATCAACCAGCTTAACGGTACCGTGCATATACACTCGAAGCTAGGTCAAGGGACCTTGCTAGAGATTAAAGTGCCGCTGACGCTGGCGATTCTGCCAACACTGATGGTCGTGGTCGGTAAACAGCCGTTTGCATTGCCGCTTGCAACAGTCAACGAAATTTTCCACCTCGATTTATCAAAGACCAATATCGTCGATGGTCAACTGACAATCGTTGTGCGTAACAAAGCAATCCCATTGTTCTATTTACAGCATTGGCTGGTGAAAGGTGCCGACAAAAAACTGCGGCGTGAGCAAGGGCACGTGGTCATCGTGCAGATCGGTACTCAGCAGGTTGGTTTTGTAGTGGATTCACTGATTGGCCAGGAAGAAGTTGTGATTAAGCCGCTTGATGCGCTGTTGCAAGGGACTCCGGGTATGGCTGGTGCAACAATTACATCAGATGGCAGTATCGCGTTAATTCTGGATGTACCGAATTTGTTGAAGCACTACGCCAAAAAATCGAAGATTAAATTCGACCGCTTTAATAACTTAGTGTCATAGGAGCCAACTCTATGGCAATCAGAGTATTAGTGGTGGACGATTCCAGCTTTTTCCGTCGCCGGCTGGCAGAAATTATCGCGGCAGATCCGGAGATGGTTGTCGCCGGAACCGCGAATAATGGTCGGGAAGCAATTGAAAAAGCTGCTGAACTGAAGCCGGACGTCATCACCATGGATGTCGAAATGCCGGTGATGGATGGTATTCAGGCAGTCAGAGAAATTCTCAAAGTCCAGCGCACGCCGATTCTGATGTTCTCGTCTTTGACCCATAACGGCGCCAAAGCAACGCTGGATGCCCTGGAAGCGGGGGCAACTGACTTTTTGCCCAAAAAGTTTGAAGACATCGCCCGGGACAAAGCCGATGCTATCGATTTGCTGCGCCAGCGGATTAAAGCCGTTGCCCGGCGCAGAAGCGTTGTCAAAGCTCCGTCTGCACCATTGCCGGCGCCAGCGACAACTGCGCGAACACCATCGCCAACCATCGCCCGTACACCGGCTAGCCGGGCAGAATTGCTACGCACAGTAGAGCGGCTCGATTCTGCTGATAGCCATGAGCGGCCCTTTAAAGTGTCGGGTAAATCTTACCGTCTGGTCACTATCGGGACGTCAACTGGTGGACCCGTTGCGTTGCAAACGATAATTACAGCCTTACCTGCGAATTTCCCGCTACCTATTTTGCTGGTGCAGCATATGCCTGCAGCTTTTACCGGCGCTTTCGCGGCCCGGTTAAATACTCTGGCAAAAATTGAAGTGAAAGAAGCGGCCGATGGCGATGTGTTGCGACCCGGTGTGGCTTATTTAGCACCCGGTGGTAAGCAAATGCTGTTAGAAGGTTCCGATACACATTGCAAAATCCGTATTAAAGAAGATGATTCGCCGCGCATTACCTTTAAGCCCAGTGTCGATATTACCTTTGGTAGTGCTGCCAAAGTATTCCAGGATAAAGTCCTGGCAATCGTTTTAACCGGGATGGGGTCTGACGGCCGTGATGGTGCGCGTTTGTTAAAGCAGTTTGGTTCCAAAATCTGGGCTCAGGATGAAGCCAGTAGTGTAGTTTATGGTATGCCACAGGCAGTAACTGCCGCGGGGCTCACAGATGTCGAAGTGGGTCTGGCCGATGTAGCCAGCAAGATGCAGGCGGAAGTCGGCCATGGATAGACTGGCATTATTGGGACTAACCCTTGGTTTGTTCGCGATTGCCAGTGGTTTTACTTTACACGGCGGTCATCTGGATACCTTATTTGATTTACCGGCATTAGTGATTGTTGTCGGTGGAACTTTAGGTGCTGTGTTGTTTCAGACGCCGTTACCGCAATTTACTATTGGCGTAAAAATGCTTGCTTGGGTGTTCAAAGCGCAATATGTGCCATTGAATGCGACAGTTGAGCGGCTGATTAACTGGGGAACTGCGGCGAGAACAAACGGTTTTTTGTCGCTTGAAGCGGAAGCTTTACAAGAGACTGATCCGTTTCTGCATAATGCTTTGAATCTGCTGGTCGATGGTATCGAACCTGCCATTATTCAGGACGCGCTTGACGCGGAACTGACTTTAGAGCGTGAACGGTTGATGCGCAGTGCGCGCATTTATGAGGCGATGGGCGGTTATAGCCCGACCATTGGTATTATTGGTGCAGTTTTAGGTCTGATTCAGGCGATGCAGAATATCAATAATCCGGAGCTGCTAGGCAGTGGGATAGCCACCGCTTTTGTTGCCACGATATATGGTGTCGGTTTTGCGAACCTGATTTTTATCCCGATCGCGAATAAATTAAAGGCCGTTGTTGTACAACGCTGTTTGTACCAGGAACTCATCGTCGAAGGTGTCGTCTCTATCGCAAATGGCGAAAATCCTCGTGTGATCGAACGAAAACTCGCAGCTTACCGGGTGAGCTGAGATGTACCGCCATCGGGTTCGGCATCAGGAAAATGAGCAGGAGCCACTGGACCGTTGGTTGGTGTCTTACGCCGACTACGTCACTCTGATGTTCGCCTTGTTTGTCGTGTTGTATTCGATTGCGATCCACAAAGAAGAACAATATAAGACCATTTCGGAAACGCTGTCGCAAGTCTTTGAAAAGCCAGTTGATAAACAAACCGGCGTCACTGGTGATGCGGTGTTGACGGACAACCAGCCACGCAGTGATTATCAGCAATTTGGCGCGTCCCTCGAAGTACCAAGTGGTCCCGAGATTGTCGCTGACGCAAAAGAGCAGCCTGTGCTGGAAAAACCTCAGTTTGGCAATCCGCTGGTGTCGTTGCAACAGCAGCTCACTCAGTCGCTCGCTAACCTGATTGAAAAGGGTGTTGCCAAAGTTGAGTCTGATGAAGACTGGCTGACCATTCAGCTCAACAGTGGTTTGCTGTTCCCGAGCGGCAGTGGTTCGCCTATTGCGTCTGCAGATATTGTCCTCAAAGAAATTGTCACACTGCTAAACCAAACCAACAACGTCATCAGGGTCAGGGGTTACACCGACAATGAGGCGATTCACAATGAGATATTTGATTCGAACTGGGAATTGTCGATGGCCAGGGCGATGGCTGTTTTACGGCGGTTGCAGGCTTTAGGCGTCAATCCGGAACGGATGGCGGCTGAAGGTTATGGTCAGTATGCACCTTTCGCGGATAATGCTACTGATGCCGGCCGGACCGAAAATCGTAAGGTGGTGATCGCAGTTTCCCGGTTGTCGGCCCAAGTCCCACAGGCTGAGGACGAGCAGGCACCAAAAGGTGCTCAGACAACGGAGCGTTCAGGCGAACAGGTGCAAGCACAGACGCCGGAAGATGTTGAAGTGTCGGCGGACGGTACTATTAAAGTGATTCGATTGCCACACGGTGGTATTAAAATTACATCGGCGGCAGATAAAACTGCACCGGTGCAGCAGAAGCGGGATAATTGAATTGGTAGTCTGGACTATAGCGAATCAGAAGGGCGGCGTCGGGAAAACTACGTCGACTGTGACATTAGGCGCCTTATTGGCTGGCCGTGGAAGCCGGGTGTTACTGATCGATACCGATCCGCATGCGTCATTGACTTACTATTTCGGGATTGATGCAGAAGAGCTGGAAAACAGCGTTTACGACATTTTCATCCGCGGTAAAGATATTACGAAAGAAGAGATTCTGCAGTCGTTATGTCCAAGCGGTGTCGATAATCTGGATATTTTGCCGTCATCAATGGCGTTGGCCACGCTCGACCGCTCTCTGGGCGACAAAGGCGGGATGGGGCTTATTCTGAAAAAAGCGCTGGCAAAGATTGCAGATGAATATGATTATGTGCTGATAGACTGTCCACCGGTAATCGGAGTGCTGATGGTCAATGCGATGGCGGCCTGTAACCGGATTTTGATTCCGGTCCAAACTGAATTCCTGGCGTTAAAAGGCCTGGACCGGATGTTGGCCACTATGCAGCTGATGCAGTCACCATCACAGCCGGCCTATGATTTTACCATCGTGCCGACTATGTATGACAAAAGAACCAAAGCGTCACTGGAAGCCTATAAAGAGCTGAAAGCAAAGTATGGCGACTTAGTCTGGTCAGCAGTGATACCGATTGACACCAAAATGCGTGATGCCAGTCTGGCACAAACACCGCCACCTGTGTATGCGCCAAAATCCCGCGGTGTATTTGCTTATAATACTTTGTTGACTTATTTACTCCAGTTAAATCAGGAGTCTGCGCATGAGTGATCTGTTCGCCAGCCGCAAGGTGATGCGCAGTTATCTGAATGCCTTACTGACAGAAGAGCAGGAGCCTGCGCCGGTCATTGCCCAGAAGCAACAACTGAATAAGCTGCTTGCTGAGGTAAAACCCGCGACGGAAATTCAGCCACCTAAAGTCGTGGCCAAACCTGTTGTCGCCGCAACACCGGCGCAGACAAAACCAGTGGTGCCAGTTGAAGCCAAAGTTGTGCCGGCTCAACCCACGCCAGTTGTACAAAAAATTGTGACTCCACCGCCACCTGCAGCACCTGCAGTGGAGAAGAGCTACCGGCAGGGCAAATTTCAGGCGTTATTTTTCGAAGTCGCCGGGTTAAAAGTTGCATTACCACTAAAAGAACTTGGCGGTATTCATCAGATGGGAACTCTGAACACTTTACCTGGCAAGCCTGACTGGTATAAAGGTGTCATGTTGTATCGTGACCAGAAGATCAATGTGGTCAATACTGCCATGTGGGTGATGCCAGAAAAATATGACCAATTACTGGCAGAAAAGCTAAAC
>CAMLNG010000255.1 GCA_946481195.1 uncultured Chromatiaceae bacterium | reverse complement strand
TAAGACTCTGATACTGTAGCCGCCAGGCGCTTCACTGCGAGGCGCCCGTGATAACGGCACTAAAGTTCGCACTTGTACCTTGCTGCCCTGTAAGGTACCTGCGAGGTATAAAGCGCTGCCGCTGCTTTGAGTCTGAACGGCTGCCTGTGCCGGCGTCGCGAATGCAGATGGTGGGTTCTCGTTAATAAATTCCTGTACAGCGGCGACGTTATAATCCGACACATGTTTAGGACCGCAGTAGGACATCAGGTCGACATGATCAGCTGGTGACATCCAGCCGGTCAAAGCTAAATCCAGCCCGACCGAGCCCATACTGTTCACCGGATAGGGATAACCGGTATCCGGGCCTGACGGATTACCGCAGCCGACATGTTGCCGGCCAAAGTTATGTCCCAGCTCATGCGCCAGTATTTCACCATTGTCGCTATCAAAACCAACTGCAACCGGATAACCAATGTAACCTAAGCCGCCACAGCAGTTATCGCCCATCTCAGGTTTAAAATAGCCATAGTAATACACGCCTTCACCTTCGATCCGGCGTAAATCTGACAGTTCAGGCAACATGATGTAGGCCGAAGATTTATTGGCACCGCCTTTCAGCTGATAAGGCGCGCGGGCGCGGACCTCAATTTGACTAAAAGGCCAGTAAGTGCGGACGGCATTTTTGATTGCATTCACATCCGGCAGTGTGGCGACCAGATCACCTTGTTGGATTGGCACAATGCGGATCGCCAGCGGCCGCACCGGCGCAAATGTTGGTGAATAAGTCCGGACTCGCTGGCCGTCTTGCAACACTTTGATTTCCAATCCAGGTTTCATCCAGTTAGCGGGGATCACTGCCTGATAGGCATCGGTTAAACTACGGTGTACTTTACTGGCCGGAAGCTTTTTCGGCGCTGCGGCATCCAGCAGTTGGTTGTTGCCATTCAGCTGCAAATCAAGCTGAAATTTGGGCAGAACTGCCGGGCTTTGCGCTGCAGTCACGTGCAAACGCAGTAGGCCATCACGTTCAGGCACAAGTAGCGGTTTGGCGGAAATGGTGATCTGGCTTAAATCCAGACTTTGCAACGCCGGTTGTGCCGGTGCTGTGCCAACTTCGTTCAGTTTCACCAGTTTCTCGCCACCGATGCCGTTATCAAACCAGATCGCCGGGCGGAACTGGTCGGCTTGATAGCCGCTGTAGGTCGCAGTGCCGCTGTTAGCACAAGCCTGTGATACAGATGCTGGCTCGCCAGGCTGCTGGTCGTCTTGATCCAGATACAAAGCGCAATGCACTGGTGCTGTGTTGCCATTGATTTGCCAGCTGTATTCTAAAGTGCGGTCAACGACCTTGGCCTGAACGGCTAACTGAGTATCACCCCAGGTGTCGGCACAATCCGCTCGCTTTCCCTCTCCCAACATCAGGTTCAGCTTGAACTTGATCCGCAAGGCTTCTAACTGTTCCAAATGGCGGGAATAACCATGCTGATCAACACAACCAGAGATAGTCAGTGTTGCTTGTGGCGAAAAAGCCAATTCGTTTAATACATCAAGATTTTGTACCAGAGTGTTTTGTGCTGACAGCGATAGTAGTCTTGGGATCTGACGCAATGGACTCAGGTCAGATACATCAGTATTGGAAAGCGTAATACCCCACATATTCGACAAGTTTTTGAGCACGGAAAGGTCACGGACGCGACTCCCCTGTACATCAAGATAATGTAACGGAGTATCAGCCAGTGGGCTTAAGTCTGTTGTCGCACTGTCCCACAGGTAAAAATTCTGCAATGGCATGCCCTTGAGTGGCGTCAAATCCAGCGACGCTTTGTTACTAAGCCCAAGCTCCGTTAACTGCAAACCAGCCAGAGGCGACAAATCCGTTGCAACGGCCTCAAATAACCACAATGTTCGTAAATTCTTCAACGGACTGAGAGGCTTAAAACTGCTGATTGAGTTATACCCCAAATACAATTCCTGTAACTTCGTCAGCGTCTGTAGCGGCCAGAGGTCTACCAGCTTATTGTTTTGGATCTGCAGGATGGTAAGCTCTGTTGCATGCTGTAACCCTTGCAGATCCGCGATTTGACCCGCAGAAGTGTAGAGACTCGTCAACTTAGTCAGCTGCATTTTAGTCACAGGGCTACTGTCATCTAACCCCAGCGATTTCCTGACCGCTTTATCCAAACCGGCGTCCGGAAACACGACAATCGTATTAACGTTAAACTTTGCCTCAACAGTACAAGCTGCTGTGACAGGGGCTGTGGTAAACACTGCGCCTTGTAATTTGCCACCACAACCCGAAGCTGTAGTGATATCAAAACCGGCATCCGGCAGCAGCGTCAGCTGCAGGCTTTCACCATATTTGACCTGCGGATTGGATAGATTCAGCTTGCCACCGCTGCTGCTTGTGGTCGTCACCTGAATCATGGCAGGCCCAAACACCACATCGACTTTACAATCCGCCGTCACAGCGCCGGTACGGTACACGTCGCCCTGTAACTGGCCGTTACAGCCGCTGGCTGTATTAATAGCAAAACCACTATCTGCTTTCAGCGTGACAGTGGTGGTGTTGCCGTGTTCAACCTTTTGCGTTGCTGGCGTTACTGTGCCGCCGGCATTGGCAGCCGCACTCACGGTATAACTGAGTTTTTTGAAACTGGCATTGATTTCACAAGCGGTTGTGACCGTGGCAACGCTGTAAATTTCGCCACTCAGACTACCATTGCAGCCGGTGACCTGATCAATCTGATAGCCGGTTTGGGCTTTGACCGTCCATTCGGCTTTCTCACCATAGGACAAGCGTTGTTCGGCCGGTGTGATAGTGCCGCCGCTGCCAGCTTTGGCGGTGAGCAGGAAATTTTGCTTTTTAAAACTGGCGGTGACAGTGCAGGCTGCGTTGACTACGCCTGTGGTGTATTGGCTGCCCGTCAGACTGCCGGCACAACCGCTGACACTGTCAATCTCATAGCCAGTTGACGGAGTGACACTGAAAGTGGCGGTCGCCCCCTGCCGTACCTGAGTACTGGCCGGGCTCAGGTTGCCACCGGCTCCGGCTTGTGTCGAGACCAGATACTGCGGCACTTCTGGTGTGACGGGTGCCGGACTATCACCGCCTCCGCCGCCGCAACCAGTGAGGCCAGCCAATAAGCCAAGAGCCATTATTTTTTGGTACTGCATGACATACTCCCTGTTTGTTCCTGCCGGCAGCGGCTTTTTTGCCTCAGTCTTCGGCAGTTCCATGATAAAAAGGCCTACAAGTTACCTGAAGGATGTTTTTTTGCAAATCCTTAGTAACATTCGTTCCTAACACAGTAGTCAGTGCCAACAATACGGGCCGGTAATCGCCGGCTTGGTTGTGCAAAGCAGCTGGCCCTTGCCCGCGGTTGTCCCTTCATCTGCTACACTCAGACGTCAGGGTAATCAGTAGGGCCAGGGAGGCGCAGATGCAACAACGGATGTGGCTGCTGGCTTTGCTGTTTTGCGCCATGACGCATGCAGCGCCGCCGCTGCGGGTCGGCCTTGGCGTGTCCGACCAGGTTTACAAAAATCCGACCGCACAAAGCGGTTATGAACAGCTACTGGTCAATGAACTGCTGCAAACACTCAAGTTGCCACACCAAATCATTAAAGTGCCACACGCCAGGTTGCGTCCGATGCTGGCTGACGGCGATCTGGATCTGGCGGTGCGCCAACAGGAACCCGGTATTGCCGGCATTTACCTGACGGCCCCTTATGCCTGGGTGCGCAATAAAGCCTTTGCTCTAGCCGGATTTCGCGGTCAGCTGCAATCCACGGCTGACCTTGCCAACTATCGGCTGACGGCATTTCAGAACGCCAAGGGTGTGCTTGGTCCTTTTTATGCCGAAGTCGCGGCCCACGCGCCGGAATACCGCGAACTGACCGATCATACTCAGGCGGTGCTGATGCTGTTAAAAGGCCGCACTGAGCTGCTGGTGATGAATGAAAAAACACTGGAGAACGTACTGACAGGCCTTGGCAGAGCGCGCAGCGAGCTGCGGGAATTTGACCTGTTTAGGGTCACGGAATTCCGGCTCGGCAGCCGCGACGCAGCGCTGGCAAAACAATTGGATCAACTCCTGACGCTATGGCAGCAAAACGGCAGGCTGCAACTATTATCACAACGCGGTCAGGAGCTGCGCCACGCCGACCGCGGCCAGCCGCAATTGCAGCCAGCGACCGTACGCAACTGAGTTTTTCAGAGTTAATCCGGCTGCTGATCCAGCTGCTGCTTTTGCGCAGCTGCCTGTTGCAGCATCAAATCCAAAGTCGCACGGTCATACACTTTGCCCTGATACACCAGTGTCTGCAGCAAACGGGTGGCGCCGATATCCTGCAACGGGTTTTGTTTTAATAACAATAAGTCGGCTTTTTTACCGGTAGTGACAGAACCATAGTCGGCCGACTGCCGCATAAAACGTGCGCCATTGATGGTGGCAGCCCGCAGAATGTCGGCGTTTTGCATGCCGGCCCGCTGCCAGAGTTGCAGTTCAGCGTGCAGGGCTTCTGCCGGATAGACATAAGTATTAAGAGCAGCAGAATCACTGCCGGCCAGCAGTAACACGCCGGCCTGTTGTAAATAAGGCAACTGCGCTGCAATCAGCTGTTCTTTGTCTTTACGTTCCTGCTGCTGCGCCGGCGTTTCACCCGCCATCCGCTCGATGCGCCACTGGTAGTTGGCGGTAAAATCGGTGCTCAGATATCGCAAAAATGCATCATGGCTGTGGTCAGTCTCATGCAAATGCGCCAACTGCTGGCCACCGATCAGCGTCGGAGTAACCGCGACGCCGGCTGCGGCTAAGCGGCGATACCCTGCATTGGCCGTCTCCTGATCAAAGCCCTGCCGGTACAGCGCGGCCGCCTGTTGATTGGTCATGGTGCCGCTTCGCACTTTTGCTGCGTTATCCGCCTCAGCGGTAAAACCCAGGCGTAATAAATAGGACGCGTGTTCAATACTGCTAAGCCCAGCCTGAGCCAGTTCATCAATGGCGGTGCCATAAGGCACATGGCTCGACACCAGCAAACCGCGTTTGTGTGCTTCACGGATGGTCGCAAGATATAAATCTGGCGCTAAAGTGTTTTCAGTGATCTTAATAAAATCAACCTGTTGTGACTGCAGCAAATCCATACCAGCATGCATCTGCTGCTCATTGCCAATTTCCAGATCGCCGTCCCACAGCGAATTAATCCCTTCAAATTTCTGCCCGGCGGTAAAAATACGCGGACCAAGCCGCTGCCCGGCCGCGACTTCTGCACGCCAGCGCAGCACTGTTGGTGCCAGATTGCTGGCCGCTTCGCGCACCGCTGTGATGCCATAAGCCAGATAGACAGGCAGCAACAGCGCGTTGTCGTCGACTAAATCCCGGCCTTCAAAGTGCACATGCATATCCCACAGCGCCGGCGTCAGATACTGGCCCTGCCCGTCCAGTTCTTCTTTGAACTGCCACTTTGCCGCTTGTGCGTCCGGCACAATAGCGACAATCCGGTCCGCTTTTACCAGCACCGTCTGACCCTGGCGTAATTGCCCGGCTTCGACATCAACCAGCTGAATATTATGAATGCGTAAATCGGCCTGCGGTGCCGGGCTTAAGCTGCAACTGCTGAGCAAGCCGCCGAAGGCACAACTCAGACTCAGAACTATCAGGCGTTTTGCCCGCAAAACAGGGCACGACAAGGGATTTGCAGCAGGGGACATGGCTCAGATACCGGATATTTATTGATGTCGGCAGCATGCCGCAATCTTTGGGACAACACCAGTGCAGTGGTCAGCACAGAGCGGGCGTTGGTCGCAGCAGTTTAATCGAGGCCCGGCTT
>CAMLNG010000254.1 GCA_946481195.1 uncultured Chromatiaceae bacterium | reverse complement strand
GGCCGCGCAGCACTGACACGCAATGTACCGGGCAGTGACACACTGCAAGTGCAGGAACTGACCGCAGCACGCGATCTGACTTTGGCCGGGCTGAACTTGCGTTTGCTGCCAAAACGGAGCCCCCACGCCCACGATATGTTAGTGGCTTTATTGCCGGCCGCAGGCGCTGTGCTACAGGGGGACTTGTTTATGGTGCCGAATCAGGGGCCTGTCGCAGCTTATCCGGCAGCGAAAGAACTGCAGCAACTGTTGCAGGAGGAAGGCTTTGCCGCCAGACATTTCATCAGCGTGCATGGCCGTGTCGCAACTGCGGATGAATTGGCGCAAAGTGTCCGGCTAAGTCTGCCACCACCTAAATAAAAATCGCAATTGCCTCAACCGCAGCCTCAGGTTCATAGTGAATTATCGCTACTCATCACTCCCCTGAGGCCACTATGCAAATCTCGACCTACCTGTTATTTGATGGCAATTGCGCGCCAGCTTTTACCTTTTATCAGCAAGTGTTTGGCGGTGAATTGCAGTTGACCACAGTCGGGGATTCGCCGATGCAGCAGGCATTTCCGCCTGCACTACATCAACGTGTGGTGCATGCCAGGCTTATATCGCCGCTGATAGATCTTGCCGCGTCAGACTGGTTGCATCCGACAGAACAGCCACAGCCCGGCAATCTGATGTGTTTGTATGTCAGTGGTGGGACTGCAGCAGAAACCACCCGGGTGTTTCAGCAGCTCAGCGAAGGGGCAACCATTACCGACCCGCTAAGCCAGCAGCCATTTGGCCTTTACGGCGCACTCAATGACGCCTTTGGCGTGCGCTGGATGTTTCATGCCTGAGTGTTCGCCTGCCGGTCAGCCCGGCTTAGCAGATACCGTATCTTCGCCACAAACGGCTGGCCTGGCTTAGTGAAATGGAACGGAAAGCCTTTTTGATTGGGTGAGTCCGGGAAAAACTGCGGTTCTAAACAGATGCCCTGGCGTGACCGGAACGGGTGTTGCAGATGATCGCCGCTGTAGACCTGCAACCCCGGATAGTCGGAACAGACTTCAAGCGTCAGCTTGCCGTCCGGGCTGGTTAAGCGGGCGGCGCTTTGTTGCAGGTCACCATGCACGACAAAATTGTGGTCCAGCCGGGTCTGGCCCACAGGCCGTGCCTGGCGAAAATCAAACTCAGTGTCCTGCACTTTACGTAGCTCACCGCTCGGAATACAGGCTGCATCCACCACTGTGTAATGTGCAGCAGACAGTTGCAGCTGATGTTCATCCACTGCCGCACTTTCGCCCGCCAAATTAAAATACGGGTGCAGAGTCGGGCCTATCAAAGTGGCCTGACTGCTACTTGCCTCCATCAGCACCGTCAGCTCAGAGAGCCCCGGCTTTGGGGCGCTCAGCTGATAGGTCAGCCGGAACATGATCGGCCCCGGATAACCGCCCTGCCCGTCCGGCACTTCAGTGACCAGTACCAACTTGTCATGCCCTACCGGCTGCGCCTGCCATAACAACTGGTGCAAACCAATCCGGCCACCATGCAAATGATGCGGCCCTTCATTTGCCTCCAGCTGCACAAACTTCGTACTTGCACCAGGCCCATCGGCGGCCGTTGGCAGGCTAAAACTGCTGTTGGCAATACGGTTGGCATAAGGCCCTACTACAGCACCGAGATAACAGCTGTCGGTCAGATAACCCGCGGGTTGCGGATAATGCAGCAGCAAATCCCGCACGGCGCCGTCGAGCAGGCAGGTCCAGCGCGCCAGCGTGGCACCTTTAGTCAGAATAGTCAGTTCATCGCCATGGTCATTACGCAGCAGATACTGCTTCATCGGTGGCCCTTCTTTGCAGAAAAATTTAAAGCTAGCGCGCATATCGCTGTATTTGAATGACTTTTGTTACTGATCTGCTTATGGAATTTGGTTGTGGCATTTTCTTACAAATCAATGTCACCTGCTGTTAACAGCCTGCTTGAAAAACCACCAGCCGCATGTTTTATTGGAGAGCCGACAAGCCTGGCTGCCTTTGCCTGTGACAGCGGGTTCACTCTATCCACCCTAACAAAACAAGGACTTTTGCATGTTAAGCCGGATGTTCAACCAAAGATTCAGTCGCTGGAGCAGTACAGCGCTGGTCGTGCTGCTGGCCGGGTGCGGACCCAAGCCCGCCGAGACCACTGCCGCCACTGCCGATACCAAACCACTCGAAGCCGTCGCCGGCCAGCTGGCGCAACAGGCGGCCGGCAACACCAGCCCGGTCAGTTTTAATGTGCCGGTGCATTACCACACGCTGGAAAATGGCCTGAAAGTAGTGATATCACCGGACAAAACCGCGCCTTTGGCGGTGATTGGTGTGTACTACAACATCGGGTTTCGCAATGAACCGAAAAACCGCACCGGCTTTGCCCATTTGTTTGAACATATGATGTTTCAGGGCTCGGCCAATCTTGGCAAGATGGAATTTGTCAATCTGGTGCAAAGCAACGGCGGCATATTAAACGGCTCCACCCGCTTTGATTTCACCAACTATTTTGAGATTGTGCCGGCACACAAAGTGGAAACCATGTTGTGGGCCGAAGCCGATCGGATGAAAGGCCTCGCCATTACCCAGGACAATCTGACCAACCAGCAGGGCGTGGTGAAAAACGAAGTCAAAGTGAACGTGCTGAACCAGCCATACGGCGGTTTCCCCTGGCTCGACATGCCGCAATACGCCTTTGACAACTGGTATAACGCGCACAACTTCTACGGTGATTTGGCGCATCTCGACGCCGCCACGCTGGACGATGTTGCGGCCTTTTTCAAAACTTATTATGCGCCGAATAATGCCGTCGTTGTGGTAGTCGGTGACGTAGAGCCGGAAGCCACGCTGGCGATGGTGAAAAAATACTTTGCCGCCATTCCGGCCTCTGCTTTACCCGAAGCGCCGGTGCTGACTGAACTCAGACAAGAGCAGGAAAAACGTTTTGTAAAATACGACAAGCTGGCGCCAAAACCGGCCTTTGCTTTTGCCTACAAAATGCCACCGCGTAACACGCCGGAATATTACGCTATGGGCATTATCGACCAGTTACTGGTGCAAGGCAGCGACAGCCTGTTGTATCAGGAGTTGGTGAAAAACCGCCAGGTAACAGGTTCAGTCGGCGGCGGTATCAATTATCTGCTCGGTAACATGTTTAATTACAACGGCCCTATGCTATGGATGAGTTCTTTTACCCACGACGAGCAGCACAGCACAGAGCAGCTGGTCGCAGCGGTGGACAGCGTCATTGGCAAATTGCAGGAACAACCTATTGCCCAGGCCGACATTGACCGTGCTTTGGTCAAATTACGCTCCAGCCTGTATGACAACATCGATGAATTTTATGGCTTCGGTAAACTGGATTTAATGGCCAGTTTTGCCTTGTTCGACAATAACCCGGCCCGGATCAATGAATTAGAAGCCAACTTTAAAGCGGTGACGCCGGAAGTGATCAAAGCCACAGTGCAGGAATACCTGCGCCCCGGCAACAGAACTATCCTGACGCTGCGCCCGGGCGAAGCCCCGGCTGATGCAACCGCGACCCCGGCAACCGGCAAAGAAGGAACCCAGCCATGAGAGCCCTGATTGTATTATTGACGGCGCTGCTGTGCGCACCGCTGCAGGCTAAAGAAACACCACCAGCTGGCAGTGCGCCAAAACCTTTCACGCTGACCGCGCAGCGCAGCATCACGCTGGACAATGGCCTCAGCGTCACTTTTGTCCAGTACGGCAACACCCCTAAAGTCACACTGCGGCTTTTAACCGAAACCGGCAATGTTGATGACGGCGATAAAGACGCGGTATCTGATTTGAGTTATCAGCTGCTGCTCGAAGGCAGCAAAAGCCGCGACGCCAAAACCATTGCACAACAAGCGGCGCTGATGGGCGGCCAGCTCAATACCGCCGTGGATACCAACAGCAGCTTTGTTGAAATCGACGTGTTGTCTGAGTTTGTTGGCGATGCTGCCGGCTTGTTGGCCGATGTGGTGATTAATCCGAATTTCACTGACGCCGACAAAACCCGGCTGGTGACTAACTTTGTCCGCGATTTAAAAGTCGACAAATCGCAGGCGCAAAGTCAGGCGGCTGAGGCTTTTTATCAACATCTGTTTGCCGGCCATCCTTATGGCAAAATCTATGCGGACGCCGCTAAAGTGGAAGCGCTGACGCTGGCCGACTGCCAGCAGTTTGTGCAAAACCATTTAGTCGCCAGCCGCAGTCATTTGTTTATCTCCGGTCAGTTTGACGAAGCCGCCGCCGAAAAAGCCGTACGTGCCGCCTTTGCCGGCATGACCGCAGGCAAAGGCCGGCTGCTGACTACAGTCAATAGCAGCGCCAAACCCGGGCTGGTGTTTATCCCACGCGATAAAGCAGTGCAATCCACAATCCGCCTGGGTTTACCTGTGGTCGACCCGTCGCATCCGGATTATGTCGGGCTGGATTTACTCAACACTGTGATTGGCGGCTCTTTTGGCAGCCGTATTACCCGCAATATCCGCGAAGACAAAGGCTACACCTACTCGCCAGGCAGTTCTGTCAGCAGCCGGATCAAAGCCGCAGTCTGGTTTGAACAGGCCGATGTCACGGCTGAATCCACCGCTGCAGCCTTAAGTGAAATAATCAAAGAGATCCGATTGCTGCAAAGTACCCCGCCATCCGAGCAGGAGCTGAATAACTTTAAAAACTACAAAGGCGGTATTTATATCCTGCAAAACTCCAGCCGCGGCGCCATTATCAACCAGCTGTGGAACCTGAAAATCCACGGCCTGCCGCTCAGTTATCTGGAGAACTACGTACAGAATATCAACGCCATCACACCGCAGCAGTTGTCGGAATTGGCGAAGAAATACCTGAATGTCGAGCAGATGACTTTAGTGATTGTCGGTGATGCCGCGGCCAAAGCGCAGCTGGCAGCAGATCCGGCGCTGAAAGCTCTGTATAAGTTGTAATGACCCAAAGCTCCGGGCGCGCAAATCAGGCCCGGAGCTTTTCCTGCCCCGCACGCCCTAGGGGCTGTTATTTCCGGTTCTTCCGCCACACCGGTATTGCTCTGCAGCTCAGCACTTTGGGTGAATTTTCAGCAGTTAAACCAAAATCGCTACCCAATCCATGGTTTTGACCGGTACGCCGTGCAAAATGTCCTAAGCTGGAAACACAACGGATGCGAATAACGGACCAGCAGTATGCCAATAAGATCCCGGAGCTTTTGTCATATCAACTTATGTTTTACCCTGCTACTGACGGCTTTTCTGTCATTACCTGCACACAGCGACACAAATCCGGGCGGTCAGCCTTTACCTGCTGTGCCAAGCAACAACTGGCGATTCTCGGCGACAGAACAACAGGTACTGCGACTTGCGCTGGATTCGACGACACCACCACCACAAATCTGGCAACAGCTGGAAAACATCGCTGCTGCTACACCACAAACCGATACCGCCAATCAGGCCTGGATTTTGTTGCAGCAATGCCGGCTGACCAAGTTTATCGATGGCACAGACCGGAGCAAAATCCTGCAGCAGATGTCTGTTTTACAATCAAATCAGTTACCCAGCGCAGCTTGGTACAAATGTCAGCAATATCAGGCAATTGCACAACAACAGGACGAGAAGGAATTTGAATATGGCTACCAGGCCTATTTGCACCTGACAGACACGGACGTGAGCGCACTGCGGATGTGGCTGGCGTATGACGTTGCCAATATCGCACTGGATGCCGGTTACACCGACGAAGCCATGGTCGCAGCGAGGCTGTCGCTGGAGATCGCCAGACAAAATGAGTTACAAGGCTGGCAGGGCGAAACGCTTGGC
>CAMLNG010000253.1 GCA_946481195.1 uncultured Chromatiaceae bacterium | reverse complement strand
ATAAACCACACCGGGCAGGCTGAAGACTGCGGCCAGTGGGTCGTTCATAATGCCGGCGACTTTCAATAATTGTTCGGTTTCTGCATTGGTCTGACTGGCAGCGGGCAGGGCGCTGCCATTGACCTGAATACGCTCGATTGGCGTTGTCGCTGCGGGATCGGGTTTAGCCTGCTTAACAGGTGTTGAGTCGGCCAATAACACCGGGCTGAACAGACTGAGACACAAGGTCAGGTAAGACAAACGAAATTGCATGGTACACTCGCTGGCAAAGAAATAATGCCATGCAGTCTGCCAACGCCAGGCCGAATTAACTGTCGGTCAATTGCTGTGCTTGTGTAAGGAAGTGTCAGGAAGTGAATGATCTGAGCAACAAATTTCAGCAGGCGCTGGCGCTGCTGCAACCGCTGGCCGGGCTGCCGGACTGGGGTATCGGCGGCAGTTTGTTGCTGGTGGAACAGCAGCTGCAACCAGATTTTCGTGACATTGATTTGGTCTGTACTGAAGTTGTAGCTCCGGCGCTTGATGCAGTGCTGTTGCGATTGGCAACTCCGCTGCAAATCATACCGCATCCACAGTATTGCAGCCAGTTTTTCCGCCGCTATCAGTTTCCTTCCGGCCTGGTGATTGAACTGATGGCGGGTATTGCGGTGCGGCAGTCATCCGGGGCTTTACAGCATTGGCAGTTTGACCCGCTGAAGGTACAGCGGCGTCATGGCCTGCCCTGGATGACGCTTCAGGATTGGCAGGCGCTGTATCAGCTGTTTGAGCGGCCGGAAAAAGTGATGCTCATTCAGGCCGGTTTAGCGCGCACTGTAGTTCATGGCTGAAGCTGTTTCACTTCTGTCAGCGCGCTGCCGTCAGCAAAACGCACCGTCAGCACATCACCGGCCTGCAGTTGCTGCACCGATTTCACCAGTTGATTGCCGGCGTTAAAACTCAAGCTGTAACCGCGATTGAGGGTGGCGAGCGGGCTGACCTGATGCAATAAAGCACTTTGTTGCTGCCATTGCTGAACTTGCTGCTGCAGTTGTTGTTGCATGGCAAGTTGCAGCCTTTCGTTAAGCATCTTGCTGTGCTGGAACCATTCGCCGGTGCGCGGTGCCCGCTGCAACAAAGCTTGTTGCTGCTGGCGCAGCTGTTGTTGTTTGCGCTCAATCTGTTGCTGGCCAGCACGCTGCAGCCGCAGTTGTAGTTCATCAAGCCGTTGTTGCTGTTGCTCTAGCCGTCTTTTGGGGTGTAGCAGCTGTAACTTGCTGTGTTGTTGTAAAAACCACTGGGCTTGCTGGCCCAACTGCTGGCGGATGCCACGCTGCAGCCGTTGTTGCAGTTGTATTAGCTGTGTTAGCTGGTGCTGCTGATCCGGCGACACCAGCTCAGCTGCGGCCGAAGGGGTTGCAGCACGCACATCGGCGACAAAATCGGCGATAGTAAAATCAATTTCATGGCCAACGGCACTGACAATTGGCAGCGGGCAATAGGCAATTTGCCGGGCCAGCGCTTCGTCGTTAAAACAATATAAATCTTCCAGCGAACCACCGCCGCGACCAATAATCAGCACGTCGACTTCATTACGCCGGATGGCATGCGACAGTGCCGCCTGTAAATCCTGCGCCGCCTGCGCACCTTGTACTAACGCCGGATAAATAATGACTTCCAGCGCCGGTGCGCGTCGGGCCAACACGGTCAGAATATCGCGCACGGCTGCACCGGTGGGAGAAGTAATCACACCAATTCGCCTTACTTGGGATGGCAGTGGTTTTTTCCGCTCCGGCGCCAATAAACCTTCGGCTGTCAGCTTAGCTTTGAGCATTTCATATTGCTGGCGCAATAAACCGTCACCGGCCGGTTCGATAAAATCGACCAGCAACTGATACTCACCACGGGGCTCATACACGCTGATGCGGGCCCGGATCAGCACCTGCTGGCCGTTGCGCGGCATAAAAGCGGCATTACGGTTAGCTTGCTTAAACATCGCCACTTTCACCTGCGCGGCGGTGTCTTTTAACGAGAAATACCAATGACCGGAACTGGCCGCGACAAAATTGGAGATCTCACCACAGAGCCAAAGCTGGCGGAATTGCAGCTCCAGAGTTAAGCGAACTTCGGCGTTTAGCCGCGATACTGTATAGATCTCCGGGTTTGTGGCAGGGTTTTGTTGTTGATTCATCGCAGACAGGCACAAGCTGAGGATCCGGACAATCTACCACAAAAACAAAAAATGCGTTGTTTGAAACGCGCTTTGCGGATAAAATAGCGCCGCAACATTCCCCGATTTTTAACCACCACAGCGAGATTGTTGCAATGCTCAGGATAGTCAAAGAAGCCCTTACATTTGACGACGTGTTACTTGTACCGGCGCACTCCACCGTACTACCTCATACCGCAGATCTGCGGACTCAACTGACCAGCAAAATCAGCCTGAATATTCCGATGGTGTCTGCGTCGATGGACACAGTCACAGAAGCACGCTTAGCCATCGCGCTGGCGCAGGAAGGTGGTTTAGGTTTTATCCACAAAAACATGACCATCGAAGATCAGGCCGCCAACGTTCGTAAAGTGAAAAAATACGAAAGCGGCGTGGTATCAGACCCGGTTACAGTGCGGCCGGAACAAACCATCCGCGACGTGCAGCAGTTATCGCAACAACATGGCTTTTCCGGTTTCCCGGTGGTCGATGCAGACCATAACCTGGTAGGTATCGTCACAGGCCGTGACTTAAACGTCGAAACCAATCCACAGGCACCGATTTCTTCAGTGATGACGCCACGTGAGCGTCTGGTCACAGTCCATGAAGATTCGCCGCGTCAGGACGCTTTAGCGCTGATGCACAAACACCGCATCGAAAAAGTACTGGTGGTCGATAATGCCTTTAAATTAAAGGGCCTGATCACAGTGCGGGATTACTACAAAGCCGCCAGCAAACCAAACGCCTGTAAAGACGAATTTGGTCGCCTGCGCGTTGGTGCCGCGGTGGGTGTAGGCCCTGGTACTGATGAGCGCATTGCGGCATTAGTGGAAGCTGGCGTCGACATTCTGTTGATTGATACTTCTCACGGCCATTCGCAGGGCGTGATTGACCGGGTCAAACAAACCCGCGCTATGTACCCGGATTTACAAATTGTGGCGGGTAACGTGGCAACAGCCGAAGGCGCTAAAGCCTTAGCTGAAGCCGGTGCTAATGCCGTCAAGGTTGGTATTGGCCCTGGCTCTATCTGTACCACCCGTATTGTGACCGGTTGTGGTGTGCCACAAATCACTGCTATCGCTGATGCGGTTGAAGGCGTCAAAGGCCTGGACGTTTGCATCATCGCTGACGGCGGCATCCGCTTCTCTGGTGACGTGTCGAAAGCTCTGGTTGCCGGTGCGCACTGTGTGATGGTTGGTTCTATGTTCGCCGGTACTGAAGAAGCGCCGGGCGATGTGGAGCTGTATCAGGGCCGTTATTACAAATCGTACCGCGGCATGGGCTCTTTGGGTGCCATGGCGCAACGCAACGGCTCGTCGGATCGTTATTTCCAGGGCAGCAACAGCGCAGAAAAACTGGTACCTGAAGGTATCGAAGGCCGCGTGGCTTACAAAGGGCCAATCGAAAATATCATTCACCAGCAAATGGGCGGCCTGCGCTCATCGATGGGTCTGACCGGCTGTGCCAACATCGGCGAGCTGCGCACTAAGCCAGTATTTGTCAAAGTGACCGCCGCTGGTATGGGTGAATCGCACGTGCATGACGTGCAAATCACCAAAGAAGCGCCAAACTACCGCGTCAGTTAAGAAATTACAGCGCCGGCCTCAGACCCCCTGACGCCGGCGCGATTTTTTCCGGGCTGGTTTAGCCCCGCACCTCACAAAGGTTGATATGAGCAAAAATATTCATTTCCATAAAATTCTGATCCTCGACTTCGGTTCACAGTACACCCAACTGATCGCGCGTCGTGTCCGCGAAATCGGTGTTTACTGCGAATTGTGGGCCTGGGATGTCACGGCCGAGCAAATCGCTGAATTTAATCCGACCGGTATTATTCTGTCTGGTGGTCCGGAAAGCGTGACTGAAGCCGGTTCACCACGTGCACCGCAGTATGTGTTTGAAGCCAATGTGCCGGTGCTCGGTGTCTGTTACGGCATGCAAACCATGGCCGAACAACTGGGCGGCAAAGTCGCCAGTTCAGATCAGCGTGAATTTGGTTATGCCCAGGTCGATGTGGTGTCTGCATCAGCGCTGTTAAAAGGCATCGAAGACCATGTGACTGAACAAGGTGTGGCGCAGCTGGATGTCTGGATGAGCCATGGCGATAAAGTTATTGAAATCCCTGCAGGTTTTGTCACTACTGCCCGCACACCAACTTGTCCGCACGCGGCTATGGCCGACGAAGCACGTCAGTTCTACGGTGTACAGTTCCACCCGGAAGTGACGCACACCCGCCAGGGCATGCGCTTGCTGGAACAGTTTGTTGTCGACATCTGTGGTTGTGAAAAACTGTGGACGCCGGCGTCGATTATTGATGACGCCATCGTGAATCTGAAAAAACAAATCGGCGATGACCAGGTGATTTTAGGCCTGTCCGGTGGTGTTGATTCATCCGTGGTGGCGATGCTGCTGCACCGCGCTATCGGTAAAAACCTGACTTGTGTCTTTGTTGATAACGGTCTGCTGCGCTTAAACGAAGGCGCGCAGGTGATGGAAATGTTTGGCGACCACTTCGGGCTGAATATTATCCACGTCCAGGCAGAACAACGCTTCCTCGAAGCCTTACATGGCGTCGATGAGCCGGAAGCCAAACGTAAAATTATCGGTCGCGTCTTTGTTGAAGTCTTTGACGAAGAAGCGAAAAAGCTGCAAAACGCCAAGTGGCTGGCGCAAGGCACGATTTATCCGGACGTGATTGAATCGGCAGCGTCAAAAACCGGCAAAGCCCATGTGATTAAGTCACACCATAACGTCGGCGGTTTGCCGGAAAATATGAAAATGGGCCTGGTTGAGCCGCTGCGTGAGCTGTTTAAAGACGAAGTGCGCAAAGTTGGTCTGGCGCTCGGCCTGCCATACGACATGCTGTACCGCCACCCGTTCCCTGGACCAGGTCTTGGTGTACGTGTGCTTGGCGAAGTGAAAAAAGAATACTGCGACATCCTGCGCCGCGCCGATGCGATTTTTATCGAAGAGCTGCGCAACAGCGGCTGGTACGACAAAGTCAGTCAGGCCTTTGTCGTGTTCCTGCCGGTGAAATCAGTGGGTGTGATGGGTGATGGCCGCAAATACGACTGGGTTGTATCATTACGGGCGGTACAGACCATCGACTTCATGACCGCGCACTGGGCGCATCTGCCATATGAATTGCTGGGCCATGTGTCGAACCGAATCATCAATGAAATCAACGGTATCAGCCGCGTGGTTTATGATGTATCCGGTAAACCGCCAGCGACCATTGAATGGGAATAGTGCCTGCGGCATAAAACAAAACAGCAGCTTCGGCTGCTGTTTTTGTTTCTGTAACCGCCAACTTAAAGCCGGCTGATCTCATCTTTCAGGGTGTAGGACTTGTCGGTGACGATGGCTTCCAAAGTCGCTATCCGTTGTTTTAACTGCTCAAGCTGCGCCCGCACATCGTCGGTATTCTGATTGGCGTTCGCCAGTTTTACTTTGGTTTTGGTGTGCTGCTCGTAAAAAGCATAAGCAAAAGCACCTACCACTGCGACAAATCCGATATCAAATACACCCATTGCTGTTCCCCTTTGATTTTTTGGCCTGATGTGTTGGGCAGGCAACAGTTATGCCACAAATAAATTCCATATAAAACAATGAAGTTGTATCAAAGTGAAAATGGCGATTGAGC
>CAMLNG010000252.1 GCA_946481195.1 uncultured Chromatiaceae bacterium | reverse complement strand
AGTCGGCAAACGCAACACCGGCACCCGGGTGCGCTTCTGGCCTGATGCGAAGTATTTTGATTCAGCGAAGTTTTCGGTCAGCCGGCTGTTGCATGTACTCAAAGCCAAAGCCGTGTTGTGTCCGGGCCTGACGGTCAAATTCGACGACAAAGTTAATGAACAAAGCTATAGCTGGTGTTATATCGCCGGCATCCGCGACTATCTGGTTGATGCGGTCAAAGACTGTATCACCTTGCCGGAACAGCCTTTTGTCGGCAGTTTCAGCGCCAGTACCGAAGCGGTTGACTGGGCGGTGTTATGGCTGCCGGAAGGCGGCGAGTTACTCACTGAAAGCTACGTGAACCTGATCCCAACGGCACAAGGCGGTACCCACGCCAATGGTTTACGTCAGGGCTTGCTGGAAGCGCTACGCGAGTTCTGTGAATTCCGTAATTTGCTGCCGCGTGGCATAAAGCTGACTCCTGAAGATGTCTGGGACCGCTGCGCTTATATTCTGTCGCTGAAAATGCAGGAACCGCAGTTTGCCGGTCAGACCAAAGAACGGCTGTCGAGCCGTCAGGCCTCGAGTTTTGTCAGTGGTGTGGTCAAAGACAGCTTCAGCCTGTGGCTGAACGAACATACCGACATCGCGCAGACGCTCGCGGAGTTCTGTATCAACAACGCGCAAAAACGTTTACGTGCTGAAAAGAAAATTGTGCGGAAAAAAGTCACAGCCGGCCCGGCATTGCCCGGCAAGCTGGCCGACTGTAGCGGTTCCGACGTCAGCCGTTCTGAACTGTTTCTGGTTGAAGGGGATTCAGCCGGCGGTTCAGCCAAACAGGCACGCGACCGTGAATATCAGGCGGTGATGCCGCTGCGCGGTAAAATTTTGAATACCTGGGAAGTCGAGTCCGAACAAATTCTGGCGTCGCAGGAAGTGCATGATATTTCAGTTGCGGTCGGGCTGGACCCGAACTCTGCCGACTTGTCACAACTGCGTTATGGCAAGGTCTGTATTCTGGCTGATGCGGATTCTGATGGTCTGCACATTGCCACTTTGTTGTGCGCATTGTTTGTCCGCCATTTCCGCGCTTTAGTCGAAGCCGGCCATGTCTTTGTTGCAATGCCGCCGTTGTACCGCATCGACATCGGCAAAGATGTCTATTATGCGCTCGATGAAGATGAGAAAAACGGCATTCTGGATCGGCTCGAAGCTGAGAAAAAACGCGGTAAAATCAACGTGCAGCGCTTTAAAGGTCTGGGCGAGATGAACCCGTTGCAGCTGCGTGAAACCACGATGGACCCCAACACCCGGCGCCTGGTGCAACTGACCATTGACGATGAGCGCCAGACACTGGAAATGATGGATATGCTGTTGGCGAAAAAACGCGCCAATGACCGCAAGGACTGGCTGGAGCACAAAGGCGATCGCGCGATTCTGGCCTGAGGATTGTCAGCGCCTGCCGGTCGTTATACTCTGGACTGCGGATTTATGCACTATGGATGAATTATTATTACTATGAAAATCTGTGCAGTGTTTTTATTAACAACTTTTTGGCTTGGTTGCGCCAGCGCCATTGCGGCGGATGACGCGCAAAATGCAGTGCCGGATTGGTTGCAGCAAATTCAGCAACAAAAAAACGTCCGGCCTGAAGCCATGCTGCAACTGGCAAAAAGCCACGAAGCAGATTTCGGCAACTGGAGCCTGGCCCAGCAAGCCAGCTGGCTCAGCGAACTGTCATTAATCTATGAAGCATTGGGGCGCCACCGTGATCAGCTGGCTGCGGCAGAGCGCGGCCTGGCCCTGGTGCCTGATCAGGTCAGCAAAACCCATACCGAGTTGCTGTTCAGTATGGGTTTTGCGCTGGAAATGCATCGGGAATATGCGCAGGCCAATGAGTACTATAAAAAAGGGATGGCGCTGGCGACTGAGCTGAAAGACGAAAAGCTGATGATCCAGGGCCAGCTCAATCTGGCGGCGATGCTGGCGGAAGAAAACCAGGATCAGGAAGCGCTGCAAACCTTAAAACAAGCCTACGAACGTGCGGTCAAGCTCGACGACAAAGAGACTCTGGCCAGCGTCAATGCTGAGCTTGGCCTGATGTACACCATGCTGATGAGTGATGAAGAAGCGCGCAAACTGCTGGAAGAATCTTACCGGTTGTTTGACGAACTGGGCTGGGAAAAAAGCAAAATTTCGGTCTGGTACAACCTGGCGATGACTTACCGGTATCAGAACAAGCCAGAGCTGGCGCTGGAAATCTTCGATAAAATGCTCAAAGCCAGTCTGGTCGCTGAAGACCCGGTGCAAACCTATTACGCGTACCTGGGCCTCGCGACGACCAATCGTGGTATGAAAAAGTATGACGCGGCTGTGTCTTATATGGAACAGGCTGACGCTTATCTGCCACATTTACAGTCGACCTATCAGCTCAGTGAACATCATTTTGAAAAAGCGCTGATTTACCGTGCACTGGGCCAAACCAGTCTGGCGTTTCAGGAAGTTGATTTGGCCGCAGAGCAACTCGGTAATCAACGCAACGTCTCAGATAAGTTTTTTGCGCTGCATTTTGACCAGCTCAAAGCCCGCTTGTATGCCGACAATGGTGATTTTGAAAAAGCCTATAACCTGTTTGATCAGTTCTTTAAAAATTATGTCAGTCTGCAGGATGACAAAAGAGATTTACAGGTACAGAAACTACGGCTGAGCTTCGATGCTGAGCGGCAACAGGCGCAGAACGAATTGCTGCAGAAAGATAACGAGCTGCAGGCACTGCGCCTGCTGGAAATCGAACACAAACGACAGATGCAATGGCTTTGGATTGGCTTGTTCGCCAGTACCAGCCTGATTTTGTTGATTTTATTATTATGGCAATGGCGACGTCGTCGTCAAAGTGCCGCAGCAACAGCGCAAAGCTGAAGGCTGGCGAAGAAGGGTAACGCATGACGGATATCATCATCAGTGCCGACGGGATAGAACAACGCCCGATGCGGCACTTCACTGAAGAAGCCTATCTCAATTATTCGATGTACGTCATTATGGACCGGGCCCTGCCGCATATCGGCGATGGGTTAAAACCGGTCCAGCGCCGTATTGTCTATGCGATGTCGGAGCTTGGCTTGTCGCATGTGGCGAAGTACAAAAAATCGGCCCGTACTGTTGGTGACGTATTAGGTAAATTCCACCCGCACGGCGACAGCGCCTGTTATGAAGCCATGGTACTGATGGCGCAGCCCTTTTCTTACCGTTATCCGCTGGTGGACGGTCAGGGCAACTGGGGCGCGCCGGATGACCCGAAATCTTTCGCAGCAATGCGTTATACCGAAGCCAAATTATCGCGGTTCAGTGAGTTATTACTCAGTGAACTGGGGCAGGGCACTGTCGATTGGGTCCCAAACTTTGACGGCACGCTGGACGAGCCGAAAGTATTGCCGGCGCGGCTGCCGCATATTCTGCTCAATGGCGTCACCGGGATCGCTGTTGGTATGGCCACCGACATTCCACCGCATAATGTGCGGGAAATTACCGACGCGGCCTGTCACTTACTGGACAACCCACAGGCCTCTGTACCGGATTTGCTGCAATATGTAAAAGGGCCGGATTATCCGACCGATGCAGAAATCATCACCCCGCAGCATGAATTGCAGGCCATCTATGAAACCGGCCGCGGCAGTGTGCGGATGCGGGCGATTTATACCGTTGAGGATGGCGATATCGTCATCACGGCGTTACCGCACCAAACTTCCGGCGCCAAAGTGCTGGAACAAATCGCCGCACAGATGAATGCGAAAAAGCTGCCGATGGTGTCAGATTTACGCGACGAATCCGACCATGAAAGCCCGACCCGGATTGTGGTGGTGCCGCGTTCTAACCGCATCGACGTGGAACAGCTGATGCAGCATTTGTTTGCCACCACAGATTTAGAGAAATCCTATCGGGTCAATTTGAATATCCTCGGTCTTGATCAGCGGCCACGGGTTAAGAACCTGCTGGAGATCCTCAGCGAATGGCTGGTGTTTCGCCGCGATACAGTGCGCCGCCGGCTGCAGCACCGCCTCGACAAAGTGCTGGACCGTTTACATGTGCTGGAAGCGTTGTTAATCGCCTTCCTCAATATTGACGAAGTGATCCGCATTATCCGCGAAAACGATGAGCCGAAACCGGTGCTGATCGAGCGCTTCCTGCTGACTGATCGTCAGGCTGAAGCCATCCTGGAACTGAAATTACGTCACCTCGCCAAACTGGAAGAAATGAAAATTCGTGGCGAGCAGGACGAACTGAACAAAGAGCGGGAATATCTGCAGGGCATTCTTGGTAGCGAAAGTAAGCTGACTAAGCTTATCCGCGCAGAGTTGCAGGCCGACGCGAAGAAATATGGTGATGAGCGTCGCAGCCCGATTGTGCAACGCGAAGAAGCCAAAGCGCTGAGTGAAAAAGAGTTACTGCCAAGCGAGCCGGTGACGGTGATCCTGTCAGAAAAAGGCTGGGTTCGCTGTGCCAAAGGGCACGATGTGGATGGCAATAGTCTGCAATATAAAGCAGGCGATGGCTTTAAATCGGCGGCCAGTGGCCGTAGTAATCAGTACGCGGCCTTTATCGATTCCAGTGGCCGTAGTTTTGCTGCGGAAGCGCATGACCTGCCATCAGCCCGCGGCCAGGGCGAGCCGCTGACCACGCGCTTTACACTGGTAGCAGGTGAAAACTTTGAACATGTATTGATGGCCGACAATCAGGTGCAGCTGCTGATTGCCAGCGATGCCGGTTATGGTTTTGTCGCCAGCTTTGAGGACCTGATTAGTCGTAATAAAGCCGGTAAAGCCTTACTGAGCTTACCGACGGCAGCCAAAGTCATGACCCCGCAAGTGATTAAAGATCCTGCCACTGATCAGGTGGTGGCGATTTCCAATGAAGGGCGGATGCTGGTATTCCCGGTCTCTGAGCTGCCGCAGCTGTCCAAAGGTAAAGGCAATAAAATCCTCAGTATCGCCTCAGCCCGCGCGGCCAGTCGCGAAGAATATCTGAAAATCCTCGCCGTTGTGCCGGCGGATAGTGGCATTACCCTGGTGGCAGGGAAACGCAAGATGACGATTAAAGCCTCTGATCTGGCACATTACGTGGGTGAACGTGGCCGGCGTGGTAACAAGCTGCCGCGGGGTTTACAACGTATCGACGAGTTGCTGGTTGGCGAGGTTGGGGATTAATAGCCCGGTTGTCGACAAAGCCACCTGCGGGTGGCTTTTTGTTTGTGCTGGCGGCAGCCGGCTAGATGTTGAATGCATGATACTTCAGTGCACAGTTGTGCACCGGGGCGGTCGTCACCTGACTGTAGTTGCGATAAAAATGGCTTTAATCAGCTTATTCAGTACAGATCAAACCAGCGTACAGCTGTAAACAGTTTATACTGCCGGCCTGATAAAAATGAGGTTGTGCCGTGTTAGCTCTGATCCGAATTCTGTTATTGGCTGGTTTTGTTGTGCTGACAACTGTGGCTGGTTTGTTGTTATGTCTGGTGCGGCCGTTTCACCGCGAAAATGTCGGGGTGGTGTCTGCCTGGTATGGTAAAGCCAGCCGCTTATTGGGCGTGACTGTAGAGATCCGTCGCCACCCGGCAGTGCATGCTGCTATGCCTTGTGTCTTTCTGGCCAATCACCAGAATAACTATGATTTATTTACCATCAGTGGCGCTTTGATCCCCGGTACTGTCACCATTGGCAAAAAAAGTCTGAAGTGGATCCCATTTTTTGGCCAGCTGTATTGGTTCCTCGGCAATATCCTGATTGACCGCAACAATAAAAGCAAAGCAGTTGGCACTATGCAGGGCGCAGTGGAGCGCATCAGCCGCGACCAGCTGTCGGT
>CAMLNG010000251.1 GCA_946481195.1 uncultured Chromatiaceae bacterium | reverse complement strand
ATGGCGGCAATTTTGCCAGCCAGCACCGCCAGATCGCCCTTCCAGCCAGGGCGGCCACTGCCATCCAGTAACCAGGCGTTGCGGATCAGCAGGTCGCACTGCAACACCTCGGCACAACTCGGGTTTCCCAATATTAATCTCCCAGCGGCAGGCGCTCCGGCCCTTTGCGGTGTTCATCCAGTTCGTGTTTGATGCGCCGCAATTTCTCGCGTGATTTGCGCTGATTCAGTACGGCAATTTGGCTGACCAGAATGTCGATGGCCGCCAGCATCACATAGCGCGACGCGCTGGGTTTATAAATAAAATCAGACTCTTGCGTCAGGATCGGCAAGTGCACATCGGCCAGTGCTGACAGCCGGCTGTCCGGGCAAATCGCCACGACCTGGCTGCCATAATCTTTGGCAATTTGCACTGCAGCTTCGACATCCGGGCTAAAACCACTCAGCGACAGACAAAGCACTACATCGCCTTTGTCGACACTGGCGGCGGTCATCCGCATCAGCAGCGGGTCGGAATACGCATTGCTTTGCACACACAGCCGGAACAGCCGGTTGTGCGCTTCCTGCGCCAGCACTGAACTGCCACCGCCGACGCCAAAAATCAGCACCTTAGGCGCACTGATCATCAGCTGCGACGCCGCTTCAATCGCTTCCTGACGAATCAAGCCGGTATTGAGCTGCAAAATCTCGACAATGGCGCTGTAAATCGCCGGAATGTCTTTTTGCTCGACCTGTTGCTCTGTGATAAAGCGCTCACCAACGGCGGCCGATTGCGCCAGCCGTAATTTCAGTTCGCGCACATTAGTACACTGCAGTGCGCGCGCCAGCCGCGTGATACTGGCATGGCTGACGCCGGCCTGATCGGCCAGTTCATTAATAGGCGCATTGGCGGCGTAGTTCAGGTCATTGAGAATAAACCGCGCTACTTTTTGCTCAGACGGGCGCAAATGCGCCAGACATTCATGAATTCTTGTCACTATATCCACAGACAGATGTCCTTAAGGCCCAAGGCCAGGCAGTTATTCAGAACTGGGTCGCCAGCACACGGCGCACCCGGTAATCGTCGTCCAGCACCGCCAGCTGCCGCCATTTATCCAGCGTCAGGCAAGGGTGAGACGTGCGAAAAGCCAGCATATCACCAACAGCTAAAGTTGTTGTGGCCGCTACCCGCAGTAACAAATGTTGATCCATGATTTTTAACGGTTCAGCCGCAAATGACGCCGGTGCAGGCATGCCGGCCTGATAGCACAACACCGGCTGCGGCAAGCCGGCATCAAAAGCCGCATCGCGTTTGCCAAGGCCAACCACCACCAGGTCCGGCTCTGGCCGCGACAGCACATAAGCCCACACTAATAAGGCATCTTCCAGAGCACCGGGGATCAAACAAGCCTGCGGACTGCGCGCCAACACCTGTTGCTGCGCCTGCTGATAAATACCGCTGTCGTGCAGGGCATAACAGCCGGGGCGCAGCACCAGTGCAAAGCCTTGCTGGCTCAAGCCGCTGTGCTGAAATTCGTCGGCGACCAAATCGTAGTAAGCAGAACCGGCGCCGCTGACCAGGCGCTGGCCAGCGCTATTGGCCTGAATCAATCCAGCCTGCTGCAGATCGGACGCCGTAGCATAACCGTCGCGGATAAATTGCCTGATTGCAGACTCACCGCCTTTGACCACGCCTTCGTAAAATTCCACACCACAAAGTTTCAGCGCGGAATACTGGCCAATTTGCCGGGCTAACTCCCCTGCAGCAGCCGCATCCCGCACCCCACAGCGCCCGCCCGGCACACCCAGTTCCAGCAATAGCTGCAAAGTGACGCCGGCCTCAGCCATTACCTGCTGTAACGCCGGCAGCTGCGAAGCGTCATCTACCAGGCAATAAAACTCCAGCCCTTGCTGCAGCAACTGTGCGACCTGACGTTGTTCAGCGCGGCCAACTAATGGATTGGCCAATAGCACCCGACGGATGCCGGCAGCAACGGCCACCTGCAGCTGCGGCACAGTCGCCACAGTACAGCCCCAGGCGCCGGCTTGTTGCTGTGCCTGAAATAACGCCGGTGTCATCGCAGTTTTGCCATGTGGTGCCAGCAGCGCCTGCTGCTGACTGGCAAAAGTCGCCATCCAGGTCAGATTGCGTTGCAGCACCTGCCAGTTCAGCGTGGCGACCGGTAAACAAATATCGCCATCGAATAAAGACCAGCCTGATGTCGCCAATTGCTGCCAATCGCCCAGGCCTTTTCCGGTTAAAGGCAATTCCTGCCCTTGCTCAGCTGCGGCAAGCCTTCTGTTGGTCAAGGTTGTGTTCCTTTTTTTCCTGCAACAAAGCCGGTTCAGCCTGCTGCAAAAATAATCGTTGTGTTGGCTTAAAATATCGTGTTAAAACATAACAAGCAAGCATAATTATAAAAGTTAGTTAATAACACGCAAAACTAACAAGGAAGGATTTCACCGCACTCAAAAACGGCGGGCGACGAGCGCAACAGCAGGTTTTAACCTTGCTGCACAAGCTATCGCGACCTGCCAGCCAACAAGGTGAAAACAACAGTGAATACAGAGGAACAACATGTCAGATCTACAATCTCGCCCACATTTTCGCATCAGTCTGCTGGCCATGTCGGTTGCAGTGCTGCTGAGCGCGCCGGCGCAGGCACAATCTACCGAACAAAAAGCGCCTGGCAAAACCGCGGAGCAGGACATTGAAATTCGTGGTATCGCCGCCAGTAACAAACAAAACCTGAATAACAAAAGATTCAGTGAGCAGGTGGTCGACACCATCACCGCCGAAGATTTAGGCAAGCTGCCGGATGTGACTATCACCGACACTTTGCAGCGCATTCCGGGTGTACAAATCCGCCGCTCGGCCGGCGAAGGCTCGACGGTCAACGTGCGTGGCATGCCGCAGGTCACCACACTGTTAAACGGCGAACAGTTTTTATCAGCAGGGTCTTTGACCACAGTCCAGCCGGATTTTACTGATATTCCGTCGGCGCTGATCGCCGGCATCGACGTACTGAAATCGCCGATGGCCAATGTGTTATCCGGCGGCATTTCCGGCACGCTGGATTTAAAAACCTGGCGGCCTTTGGATTTAAAACCGGGCAGCACTTTTGCCTTTAACACAGAGTTGACCCGCGGCAGCTTATCGAAAGAAAACGACGGCAAAGTGTCGTTATTTGGCGGTTATAAATCCGACGACGAAAAATTCGCTGCCGTGATGACGCTGTCTTATGACCAGAACAACCTCGCCAACTACCTAAACGGCGCCATCCTGAACGCGATGGAAGTGGTCGGCGAAAACGAAAAAGACAAACGCGACTTTAACGGCGACAAAGACAACAACGACACTTTTTTCACCCAGCGCTATTACGGCGTGATGGACCGCACCACCGAACGCGACCGTCTAGGCGCCAATGCCTCAGTGCAATATGTATTGAGCGACACCCTGACGCTGACCGCCGATATTTTCCATACGCAAATGGACGACGCCGACCGCAAACAAGGCCTGATGGTTGACAGTGCGCGTGGCAATAACTGGGCTTATTCCGATAAATTTATCCCCCGTGCCGACGGCCCATTGGGCGGCAAAATTTACACTGTCAGCGAAGCGTTGTACCAGGTGCGCCGTGTCAGTGCTTATTCCGAAAGCCTGACCAACGATCGCGAATCGACCAATATCAATCTGCAGCTCGACTTTGATAACAAAGACAACTTTTCCGGTTCGGTGCGCTATTTACGCGGCGACGCCAGCCGTGATCATACCGAAAACGTCGCGCATGCTTATGTCACCAGCGGCGCGCAACATGGCCTGATGCGTAACGTCGGCAACGGCGTCGAGCCCGTCAACCCACGCGGTTATGGCCCGGCTGATATTCCGGTCCAGTTCAGCCGCGGTGGTAAATATATCAGCCTGAGTTACCCGCAAGGCTTTGCCCAGGACATCAAACGCACCAATTTAGTCTCGACCTACTCTGAAAATAACTTCCACGAAGAAGCCACGCTCGACGTGCTGCGCGCTGACGGCAAATATGCCTTTGAACTGGGTGATATTCAGTCGGTGTCCTTTGGCCTGCGCACCGCTAAACGTGATGTTGAGCGCGACACATTTATCCTGGTCGCACCGTTTAAAACCGGCAACTTGTCTGCAGACGTGATGTGGAAAGACTCCGGCGCATCGTTGGGGGACACCAACGGTGACGGCGTGGCGAACGTCGCGCTTGGAGATTTAACCTTAGGCCGCGCCTGGTATTTTGATGAGCTGCCGGCCGGCTGGGTGCATCAGGTCAACGGCTTTGGCCCGGCAAGTAAAGACAGCTTTTATTTGATTAACCCCAAAGCATTGGATAACCCCTTTGAGTCGCAAAACCAGCTGTATCCGGGCAATAAAAAGCTGTCCGATCCGGCAAAAAGCTACGGCGTGACGCAACAGGACCACAGCGCTTATCTGAAACTGGATTTAGACGGGGAAATTGCCAGCCTGCCGTATCAGGCCAATCTCGGCGCGCAGTACATCAAAACCGATTTAGAAATTCTGCAGAATCTGGTCGGCAGCGCGCGGCCTTGTTCGCTGTGTACCGCGGCCATTAAAGCCGGTGAAGAGCAAATCGACCGCGACGACGACACTGTATTGCCGTCGGCCAACTTCCGTCTGGACTTAAGCGATGAGCTGATTTTACGCGCCGCCTACGGCAAAACCCTGACCAATCTTGATTTTGCCAAGCTGGCCGGCGGCGTGTCGGTTGGCCGCACCCGCGCCGGTGATGTACTCGCCAAAGAATATGGTGTATCACCGGATTTGTTAGTTGCGGTCAGCGGCCGTCAGAACGGCAACCCTTTGCTGGAGCCGTGGCGCTCCACCAACTATAACCTCGGCCTCGAGTGGTATTACGACAGCGCCAGTCTGCTCAGCGTTGGCCTGTTCCGGATGAACATCGACTCCTTTATCGAAAAAGGCCAGGTGATGAAAGGCCTGCCGGATATCGACGGCGTGGTGCGGCGTGAAGTGCCGGTCGACACCGAAATTAACGGCAAAGGCGGCACGGTTAAAGGCGTCGAAGTGACCTGGCAACAAAGCTTCGATTTCCTGCCGGGCATCTGGAGCGGTTTAGGCACCACGCTGAACTACACCTATGCACCGTCCGACAGCGCCAACAAAGACGTGTATGGCAATACGCTGCCGATCCAAGACAACTCAGAAAATTCCGGCAATGCGGTGCTTTGGTATGAAAAAGACGGCCTGCAGCTGCGTGTCGCCGCCAACTACCGCAGCGACCGGCTGGATTCTTTAGCCATCCCACTGGGGAAAGGCGTAGTGCCAATCTGGACCCAGTCCACTGTCTATGTCGACGCTTCGGCCAGCTACGATCTGTTTGAACACAGCAGTGTTTATCTGCAGGTCAGTAACCTGACCGGCGAGTTCGAAAACAACTACGCCCAGTGGCGCGACCACGTCATCTATCAAAACGTCTACGAGAAGCGCTGGACACTCGGCTGGCGCAGCCGCTTCTGACCCTGTCCTGCAACTCAATTTCCTCCCGGTTTTTGAGTGCGATGTTTGGGGGCCTGCGGGCCCCCTTTTTTTGCCGCCAGATGCAAACTTAAAGACCTGCTCGCAGAAACAGTTCCTTTTATTAAAACTAATGTTGGTATTTTGTTGCTAATACAACCAAACCCCGTTAGCTTAGCCCGCAAGTTGTTTTCGCAAAATCCAGGCAGATGCAAGTACAAAAATGGTGGTGCCTTGGTTTGTTGTGGCTACTGCAATCCTGCGCCACAGCGCCCACGGCGGGCAAAAAAACCTTATCCTATGGCCTGAATTATCCGGGAAACAGCCCGGGTGTTTCGATGCGCAC
>CAMLNG010000250.1 GCA_946481195.1 uncultured Chromatiaceae bacterium | reverse complement strand
GTGCGCATTATCGTGCAAATGACCATCATTGCATCTCTGGTTATTGTGGTTGACCAAATCCTGAAAGCTTACGCCTACAACGTGGCAAAAGAGCTGTCAGTGTTTGTTGGTTTGATCATCACTAACTGTATCGTGATGGGCCGTGCTGAAGCCCACGCCATGAAAAGCCCGCCGCTGATGTCGTTCCTGGACGGTATCGGTAATGGTCTGGGTTACACTGTGTTGTTGGTTATTGTTGCAACTATCCGTGAAATCTTTGGCTCAGGAACCATTTTAGGTCATGAAGTGCTGCCTCTGGTCAGCGCCGGTGGCTGGTATGTTCCGAATGGTCTGTTGCTGATGCCACCAAGTGCATTCTTCATCATTGGCCTGTTAATTTGGGCCCTGCGGACCTGGCGTCCAGAGCAGCAAGAACAGCACTAAGGAGTAGCAGATGGAACATTATTTAAGTTTATTTGTGCGTGCTGTTTTCGTTGAAAACATGGCACTGTCGTTTTTCCTCGGGATGTGTACTTTTATTGCCATCTCGAAACAGGTCAAAACAGCGTTCAGTTTAGGCGTTGCTGTGACAGTGGTACTGGCGTTGTCAGTACCGTTAAACAACATCGTGTTTAAACAGTTTCTGGCCCCTGGTGCGTTAGCCTGGGCTGGTTTTCCGGACACGGACCTGAGTTTCCTCGGCTTTATCGCCTACATCGGTGTGATTGCCGGTTTGGTGCAAGTCTTGGAAATGTTTCTGGATAAATACGTACCAGCTCTGTACAACGCTTTAGGTATCTTCCTGCCGTTAATCACTGTGAACTGCGCAATTTTTGGTGCTGTAGCTTTCATGGTAGAACGCGATTACACCCTGGCTGAAAGTACAGTGTTTGGTTTGGGCAGTGGTATCGGTTGGACTATGGCCATTACTGTGATGGCTGCGGTCAGTGAAAAACTGAAGTACGCCGATGTGCCGCTGGCTTTACGTGGTCTGGGTTCACGCTTCTTTATGGTGGGTCTGATGAGTCTGGGTTTCCTGTCGTTCTCAGGCGTGTCCCTGTAACCATCAGAAGTAGAAGGAAAAAACAATGCAATATACTGAGATTTATCTTGGTGTTGGTATGTTCACCCTGCTGGTAGTCGCACTGGTCGTGATGATTTTAGTGGCCAAGGCGAAACTGGTTTCTGCAGGTGAAGTCACCATCAACATCAATGGCGATGCCAGCAAAGCGCTGAAAGTCAGCGCCGGTGGCAAACTGCTCAGCGTACTGGCAGATCGGGGTATCTTCCTGTCATCAGCCTGTGGTGGTGGTGGTTCCTGTGGTCAATGCCGGGTGCATGTGCACTCAGGTGGTGGTGACGTGCTGCCGGTCGAATTTGGTCACCTGACTAAAGGTGAACGTCGTGAAGGTTGCCGGTTAGCCTGTCAGGTCAGTGTGAAAACTGATATGGACATCGAAGTGGAACCAGAAATCTTTGGTATCAAAAAGTGGGCATGTACTGTTATTTCTAATGACAACAAAGCCACTTTTATCAAAGAACTGAAACTGCAGATCCCTGATGGCGAATCAGTGCCGTTCCGTGCCGGCGGTTATATTCAGATTGAAGCACCTGCGCATCACGTCAAATATGCCGATTACGATATCCCTGCCGAATACCGTGGCGACTGGGAACGCTTTAAGTTCTTCACGCTGGAATCCAAAGTGGACGAGCCGACTATTCGTGCTTATTCCATGGCGAACTATCCGGAAGAAGAAGGCATTATCATGCTGAACGTGCGGATCGCGACACCACCGCCAAATAATCTGACACTGCCGTGCGGTAAAATGTCTTCATATATCTGGAGCCTGAAAGCCGGTGATAAAGTGACAATTTCTGGTCCGTTTGGTGAATTCTTCGCGAAAGACACAAATGCAGAAATGGTGTTTATCGGTGGTGGTGCTGGTATGGCGCCAATGCGTTCGCATATTTTTGACCAACTGCGCCGGTTAAAATCGAAACGGAAGATCAGCTTCTGGTACGGTGCCCGTTCAAAACGCGAAATGTTCTACGTCGAAGACTTCGACATGCTGCAGGCTGAAAACGAAAACTTCCAGTGGCACGTGGCCTTGTCAGATCCGCAACCGGAAGATAACTGGACTGGTTACACAGGTTTTATTCACAACGTTATTTTTGAAAACTATCTGAAAAACCATAAAGCGCCGGAAGATTGTGAATTCTACATGTGTGGTCCGCCGATGATGAACAAAGCGGTCATTAACATGCTGAAAGACTTAGGTGTTGAAGACGACAATATCTTATTGGACGACTTCGGTGGTTAACCACTGACAGCAATAAAAAACCAACCCTCGGGTTGGTTTTTTTATACCTGCGTTTTGTCAGGTAACAATAAAGTTCCATGGATACTGGCAGTGGTTTGGCCGGAAAGCTTGGTCGTTAGGCTGATTTGGCGTTAAAATGACGCTCCCGCGGCGTCAGTGATCTGCCTGCCACTAATTTTTATTCATCGCCTAGAGAGGTTGTCATGGAAGTATTTCTGTTGACGTTTGCTGTGCTGTTAATTGTTGTGTTGGCTATGGCCGTAGGTTACATAGTGCAACGTAAAACCATTGCCGGCAGCTGCGGCGGTCTGGATGCACTGGGCATTGAAAAGGCCTGTGATTGTGAAAATCCGTGTGAAAAACGCCAGGAGCGGATGCGTAAAGAAAAACTCTGGCAAGAAAATAAAATCATCTGATCTCTGGCAGTCCCACTGCCTGTTAAGGACATACAAATGGCATACCCTACACCCATTGCAGTGCCATCCCTCCAATCTGCCACCCTGGCAGACTGGGATGCGCTGATTTGTATCGCAGAAAATTTCCACCAGTTACCTGATGCGGCTTTGACAGACTTCGTCGCACAGCAACAGCAGATCGATCAGAGAATTGGTCGTGAGACCGTCACTACCATCTGTGCCAGTGCGCCGGGCCAGCGCCTGATTCTGGCGCCGACCGGTCCTTTGTTACGTGATTTTGATGATGTACGTTGTATCGCTGATGTCGCGAAAATCGCAATATTGCAGGCAAAAGCGGCAGGTGCAGTCCGGCCTTTGCTCTGGCTGCAGACACCAGCTGATCCACGTTACAGTGAAGCGCTGGCTGTAGCCTACCTTGCCGCAGCACAGGCGTTGTGGCAGCCATTAGAAGGGCGTGAAGCCCGCGGTGAATTGCAGGTTGAACCTGTGCTGCAAATCGGCCTGATTGGTCTGTCGGCACAGCAGGCCACTTTTATGGCCGCCACCGAAGCCGGCCGTCGTTTAGCGCGTGATTTGTGTGGTACAGAGCCTGAGCGGATGGCCCCGCTGCGCTTTGCTGATTATTGCGTTGATGCGTTTGCGCATACTGACGTGAAAGTGAAAGTGGAAACCAATACTGAGCAGTTGTTGGCTGATTATCCGCTGCTGATGGCGGTCGCCCGTAGCTCGTTAGCGGTGGCACGGCATAAACCAGCGGTGATCCGGCTGGAATACAATCCACCTGGCCCTGTCAGCAAAACGTTGTTGCTGGCCGGTAAGGGCCTGGTCTATGACACTGGTGGTGCTGACCTTAAAATTAACGGTGGTATGGCGGGCATGAGCCGCGACAAAGGTGGTGCAGCTGCCGTTGCCGGATTTTTGAAAACGGTTGCCATGTTAAAACCAGCAGGCTTAAGAGTGGTCGCCGAAATTGGTGCTGTGCGTAACAGCATTGGTTCTGACGCCTTTGTTGCGGACGAAATCATTACCAGCCATGCCGGGGTGAGGGTGCGTATTGGGAATACTGATGCCGAAGGCCGCTTGGTCCTTGCCGATTTGATGTCGCATTTACGCCTGCAGGCTAAAGATGCTGTTGACCCAACATTGTTCTCGATAGCGACTCTGACCGGTCACGCGGCCCGGGCCGTAGGTCCTTACACCGCGTTGGTCGAAAATGGTGCGGCGCGTAAAGCAGGCGTTTCGGCGCAGATTGCTCAGGCAGGTGAGGTTTGGGGCGACCCGTCCGAATTATCTTCCAGCCGGCGTGAAGATTTTGCCTTTATCAAAGCGCGCAGCTGTGCTGATGATGTGCTGAGTTGCAACAACGCACCTTCTTCCGTAACGGCGCGTGGTCACCAGTTCCCGATGGCGTTTTTGGTCGTTGCAGCAGGTTTAGAGCAAAACTCAGCTCTGTCTGATGGCTTGCCTTATGTCCATATCGATATCGCCGGTAGCGGGGTCGATGGTGGTGACTGGCAACATGGTAAACCTTCAGCCGCCCCGGTTACGAGTTTGGCCGCGGCTTATCTGCGCTAATCCCGATAAGCTGCAACAGAGGCAAACTCTGTTGCAGCTAAGTCTTGTTGACGGAAATTGGTTGTCGCCTGCCTGTTGTCTGTTTATGCTGTAGCGAATATCTGCGACAGGTTTGAGTCAGGTTAATGGACGAATGAGACTCCGCGAAACCCTAGTTATCTATATGTTTCCTTTAATGGTTTTGCCAACTTTAGTCTTTGGCTATCTGGCATTCCGTTATAGCGAGTCATCATTTGTGCAGCAAGCCTTTATTAAGGTGGCGCAGCATCTTGAGATCCAGCAAGAAAAGCTCAGCAGTTACCTGAACAATCATCAGATGCATCTGCAGCATTTGAGCCGGAGCGAGAGTACGCTGGCGTTCCTTGATAGTCAGACAGCAGACCTGCCCCGGCTGAAAGAGCAATTCAGGCAATATCAGAAAGCCAATCCTGACGTCGAGCAAATTAAGTTACTGCGGCTTAATGGCGAGCTGATGTTTCAGCTACCCGTGAAAGATGGCGTTGATCCGGCCGGTGGTCGATTTCGCGCCGACTATTTTACGGCATTGCAAGGCATGATTGAGGATGCGGGAATTTTTATCAGCCGGGAGTCTGAGCAACAAAAATTGCATGTCATTCTGGCGCAAAAGATTTATCAACTGGCGAACAATAGCAGTGAGATTGACCGGCTCTGGGGATATCTGGTGGTGAATCTCAACGTGGACCTGCTGGATGAGATTGTCCAAAACCGCCTGTTACCTTCCAACGTAAATTTAATTGTCAGTGCAGGTGGAACTATTGCCTATGCTGACAAAGCCAATTTAATCGGTAGTGCGCTGGCTCCAACCAATTTTTCCCAGGTTCAGCAATCGGTAGGTGCTGAACAATTGCAGTCTATAGTCCTGCTCGGCAAACCAATGCAGGTGCTTGGTGCGGCATTACCTGCTAACTATATGCTGGTCAGTGCTGTTGATGAAACTGAACTGATGGACGTTTCCGAATTTTTACCTGTGTTGTTATTTCTGGCCAGTATCTTGTTTGCTGTTGGTTTGCCGTTGTTATGTTACTGGTTGCTCATCCATTATATTTTTGAGCCAATCAAAGTGCTGACTGAGGCTAAAACCGCTGTGGGGCGTGGTGATCTCAGCACATTGCTGACAGTGAAAAAACAAGACGAGCTTGGGGATATGTTTGCCGCGTTTAATGTGATGGTCCGGCAATTACGGGTCTACCGCGAGCGCGAGCGCGCCTACAAACAACAGCTGGAAGAGAAAGTTCAGAAAAGGACACAGGATTTGGCAAGGGCCAACAGTAATCTGGCTAGTGCAAACCAACAGCTGATACTGGCGCGTGAATCCGCCGAACAAGCCAATCGTCTCAAAAGTGTGTTTCTGGCTAATATGAGCCATGAAATCCGCACCCCGCTAACCGCTATCATCGGTTTTAGCGAACAAGCGCTGGTCGAACAGGATCAGGAACAAATGAATGATTACCTGAAACGTGTTCTGCGTAGCGGCGACCATTTGCTGAATCTGATTAATGACATTTTAGATTTGTCGAAGATTGAGGCGGATAAGCTCGAGTTGTCTTATGCC
>CAMLNG010000249.1 GCA_946481195.1 uncultured Chromatiaceae bacterium | reverse complement strand
TCTGGCTGACGATGCAGAACAACGTAAAACCGACCAACTGGCACTGAAGCTGGCTGATTTATTTGACCAGTATCAGGTGTACCGGGCCGATTGGCTGCTGTTATGGCAACAGCAAGAGGACGTACTGACCGACGCGCAGGGGCAAAAACGGCCTCTGGCTGACGAGTTTCGCTGGCAAAGTGCCTTGTGGCGCGCCATTCTGGCGGATTTGCAGCCGCAGGAACGGCAGTTCAGCCGGGCGTCCCTGCATCAGCTGTTTTTGCAGCGTGCAGCCAGACACTCAGAGGCGTCGCGGCCAGCACAACTACCGCGACGTGTGATGTTGTTTGGCATCAGCAGTATGTCGCAACAAAGTCTGGAAGCATTAGCCGCCATTGCTCCTTTTACCCAAATTCTGTTGGCCGTGCACAATCCGTGTCAGCATTATTGGGCAGATATTATCGCCGACAAAGATTTGTATCCGCTGTCGCAAGGGGGACGTACGCGGCAGCAGGTGAAAACCGGTACGGCGGGCCACCCGTTGCTGGCCGCCTGGGGTAAACAAGGCCGAGATTACATTCGTTTGCTAGACCAATTTGACCAGACCGAGCAATTCCGTAAGCTGTTTCGCGGTGAACGCATTGACCTGTTTAGTGACTACAACAGCGCTCATCTGCTTGGCCAGCTGCAGCAGGACATTCTGGAGCTGCGCGACCTGCCGGACAGCCGGCAACATTGGCCTGCACTGACTGCCAGCGCCGCCCGTTCAATTTGTTTTGCCCGTTGTCACAGCATAGTGCGTGAACTGGAAGTCTTACATGATGACTTACTGGCACAGTTGCAGGCCGATCCGACACTGAATTTCAGTGATGTGATGGTGATGGTGCCGGATATCAACGAGTATGCAGCGGCTATCCATGCCGTATTTGGCCGTTACCGGCGCGACGATGACCGATATCTGCCTTTTACTATTGCCGATCAGGCGGCCACAGTGCTGCAGCCGATGCTGCAGGCTTTGCATTATCTACTACTTATCCGCCAGCAACGCTTTTATGTCAGCGACATTATCGATTTGCTGCAGGTACCTGAACTGGCTGCCCAATTTGAACTGGATGCAGCTGCAGTTGAACAGCTCAGTGGCTGGCTGGCGCAGGCCGGTGCGCATTGGGGCCTGCACAGCGAACAGCGGCAGAGCCTTGGGATCCGCTTTGATTATCAGCAATTTAGCCTGATGCACGCATTAACGCGGATGTTACTGGGGTACGCCTGTGGCGACGCGTCGCCGTTGACGGACCTGCAGGGCAATATCGTGGCACCCCTTGGCGCTGTGCAGGGGCTGGAGGCTGTGTCTGCCGGACAGCTGGCGTTGTTGCTGCAGAAACTTGATGACTGGTGGCAGTTAAGTTCCGGTGCCAAAACGCCTGAGCAGTGGTATCAGATCTTATTACAGTTGCTGGAGGATTTCTTCAGTGCTGACACCGAACAAGGCCTGCTGCTACGCCAACAATTAACTGAAGAACTGGCCAGCTGGCTGCAGGCTTGTCAAAACGCCCGGCTCGACACGCCACTGGCGCTGCCGGTGGTTGCCAGCGCCTGGCTCGGCCAGTTCGAAAAAAACAGTCTGCAACAACGCTTTTTATCCGGTGCAGTGAACTTTGCTTCGTTGTTACCGATGCGGGCTATTCCGTTCAGGCAGGTGCATTTACTTGGCATGCAGGATGGTGCTTTCCCACGGGTGCAACGGCGGCAGGACTTTGACCTGATGGCGCAACAACAAAGGCCCGGCGACCGTTCACGCCGGGATGATGACCGCTATTTGTTGCTGGAAGCTTTATTGTCGGCGCGTGACCGGCTTCGGATCAGCTGGCTCGGCCGCAGTATTCACGACAACAGCGAGCGCGAACCCAGTGTATTAGTGGCACAGTTGCGTGCCCATCTGGCCCGCGGCTGGCAGCTGGAAGACGGCAGCGATCTGCTGGCGGCCCTGACCGAAGACTTTCCGTTAAAGCCATACAGTGAGCGTTACCGGCGCGGCGAATTACGCAGCTGGCAACGCGAGTGGCGTAGTTTTTATCAGCCGGCACCGGAGATACAGGACAATAACCCATTACCTTTGCTGGTGCCGGAGCAGCCACTGGACCTGGCTCAGTTGCATGACTTCCTGCGCGACCCGGTGCGAAGCTTTTTCCAGCAGCGGCTGAAAGTCACGTTCCGCTCTGCGGCAGAAAGCCAAAGTGACGAGGAAGCCTTTGTGCTGGATGCGCTGGCGCACTGGCAATTGCAACAGCAGGTGTTCAGCAATCTGGCGCAGCAGCTGCGTGAATCAAATCTCGGCCAGGCTCAGGATTGGACTGGCCTGGTGCGGCAGCAGCTGCAGCAGGCGGATGCGGCGGGCCTGCTGCCAATCGGTGCCGCCGGAGAGTTAGTCAGCGAGACTTTATTACAGCAGTTACCTGAACAATTACAGCGATTTAGCCGGCAATTGGCACAGACAACGCCACTACAACGTGATTTCCAGCTGTTGCGTTTCCGGGCGAGCCTGACGCTGCCAGCCGGGCAGCAGCCCGCAGCGGTGCAGACCGTTGATTGCATCGTGCAGGACTGGTTAAAGCAGTTGCGACAGGCACCGGATGGCAGCCTGTGGCAGGTGCATCTGCAGAGCGAAGCGTTACAACGCGACGGTCAGTGGCGCTTAAGCCCGCTATTGTTGCCCTGGCTGATGGCATTGTTGTCCGCCGCGGCCGGCCAGCCGGTGCGCCAGCTGTTCGTGGCACCGGATGGTGATGTGGTACTGCCGCCAATAACGGCTGAAGATGCCGCACCGCTTCTAGAGCTTTTGCTGCAGCGTTATTTGCAGGGCATGCAACAACCGCTGCCCTTTACGTTAAAGCTGGCCAGCGCCTGGTTACAAAGCAAGATGGATGATAAGCAGTTGCAAAAACTGGCGCAGATGTACGACGGCAGTGGATTTACTGCGGGCCAGGTTGAACACAATCCATACCTGCGCCGCGCCTTTGCTGATTTCTCCCGCTTTTGGCACCCGGAATTATCACCGGCACTGGCGGCGGACCTGTTGCAACCACTGTTGCAGGCTCTGGCCTCTGGATCTGAAGGGCGAGGAGTAGTCTGATGCAGCCGTTGAATCTTATGCAATTACCGCTGCAGGGCACTTCGCTGATTGAAGCCAGCGCCGGTACCGGTAAAACCTATACCATTGCCGCTTTGTATCTGCGTCTGGTGCTTGGACATGGCATACCGGCACCGCTTCGGCCCGATGAAATTCTGGTGGTGACTTTTACTGAAGCCGCGACCGCCGAACTGAAGGGCCGGATCCAGCAACGCTTAAGCGATGCCGCGTTGGTGTTTGCCGGTGAACTGCCGGCTGGGGACGCAGCCCTTAAGGCCTTGCTGGCGGCTTTTGCGCCGGAGCAACACGCTGACTGTGCCCGACAGCTCGATTTAGCGGCGCAGTGGATGGATGAAGCGGCGGTCGCCACTATCCATGGCTGGGCCAAGCGTATGCTGAATGAACATGCGTTTGCCTGCGGCAGTCAGTTTGAGCATGATTTGGTCACAGACCAAAGTAGTCTGCAGCAGCAGGTAGTGATGGATTACTGGCGTTCAGAAATTTATCCGTTACCGCTGCCGCTGTTTGTGCGCTATCAGCAAAGTTTTGCCAGCCCGGAACAACTCTGGCAGGCCTTGTTACCCTTGTGGCAGGAACCACTGGCCGCACCGTCACAGCCCTTAGCCGTGTTATTGGAGCAGGAGATTAACGCACGCCGCGAACAGTTGGCGGTGTTAAAAACGCCGTGGCGTCTGTGGATTTCTGAGCTTGCTGCACTGATAGAACAAGGCCGGGCAGCTGGCCATACCAACAACACGAAACTGCGCGCCGATTATGTGGCGAAGTGGCTGCAAGGCCTGACCGACTGGTGCGAAGATCCGGCGCTGATTTGGCCGGATATCGGCAAAGGCCTGGAACGGCTGACTCCGGACGGCATGGCAGAAGCATGGAAAGGTCCGGCACCACAGCATCCGGCCTTTGACGCTATGGCGGCTTTGCCACAGGCGTTGACCGATTTACCTGATGTCAGTTTTACCTTGCGCCTGCATGCACTGGCGCAGGTACGCCAGCAATTTGAATTATTAAAACAACAAAGAGCTGAGCTGGGTTTTGACGATCTGCTCAGTCAGCTTGATACTGCGCTACAAGGTGATAACGGTGAAGCGCTCGCCGCCATCATTCGCCAGCAGTTCCCGTTGGCGCTGATTGATGAATTTCAGGATACAGATCCGCTGCAGTGGCGTATTTTCAGCCGGATTTATCAGCCAGAAGCGCAGCGCGATGACAGCGGCCTGCTATTGATTGGTGATCCGAAACAAGCGATTTATGGTTTCCGTGGCGCCGACATTTACACTTATCTGGCGGCGAAGCAACAAACCCGTGGCCGGCACTTTTCGCTTGGCACTAATTTTCGTTCGACAACAGCGATGGTCGAGGCCGTCAATCAGCTGTTTTTGCATGCCGAACAACGTGACAGTGGTCAGGGCGCATTTTTATTTCGCGACCAGCCAGAGTTGTTGCCCTTTCTCCCGGTGCAGGCCAAAGGACGGGAGGAGCAACTGGTGCTGGATGCGAAGCCGCTGCCGGCGCTGCAATGGCTGCCATTGGACAGCAGTGAAAAACCGCTCAGCAAAGCCGCGTATTTAAGTCAAAGCGCCCGGCAATGTGCCTGGCAGATTGTCAGTTTGTTGCAGGCTGCACAGCAAAAACGCTGTGGTTTTTTAGCGCCGGATGGCGTGCTGACACCGCTGCTGCCGGCTGATATCGCAGTGCTGGTGAACAATCAGCAGGAAGCTGATGTTATCCGCGCTGAACTGGCGGCGCTTGACGTGCGGGCGGTATATCTGTCGGATAAAGGCTCGGTGTTTGACAGTGCGCTCGCTGGCGAATTGTATTTATGGCTCTGCGCCTGCGCCGAGCCGCGCCATGTCGGCAAACTCAGAGCTGCGCTCGCAACACCGGCGATGGGTTGGACTTATGCGCAATTGCTGGCGCTACAACAGGATGACTGGGCGCTGGAGCAAATGCAGCTGCGGTTTATCGGCTATCAGCAGGTGTGGCGCATTCAGGGCGTGTTGGCGCTGGTGCACCGGTTGTTGCAGGATTTTGCGCTGGTGCAGCAATTGGCGCGCCGGCCTGATGCGGAGCGCCAGCTCACTGATTTATTCCATTTAGCTGAATTACTGCAACAGGCGGCCCGGCAGCTCGACGGCGAAGCGGCATTGTTGCGTTATCTGCAACATCATTTGCAGGGCGACGGTGAATTGGGTGCAGATGCACTGAAACTGCGGCTGGAATCGGATGAAGCACTGCTGAAAATTGTCACTATCCATAAATCCAAAGGGCTCGAATATCCGCTGGTGTTTTTGCCATTTTTACTTGCCGCGCGTGAACTGGATGCAAAAAAACTACCTTACAGCTGGCATCAGGTGGATGGTTCGCGCCAGCTCGCGACCCGGTTTGATGAACAGAGTTTTGCCCGCGCCGAGCAGGAGCGGCTCGGTGAAGATTTGCGCAAACTGTATGTGGCGCTGACGCGGGCGCGCCATGGCTGCTTCGTCACGCTGGCGCCGCTGAAAGAGCGCAGCGCGCTCGGTTATTTGCTTAGTGCCGACGGCATGCTGGCGCCACAAACTCAATGGTTACCCGCAGCGTTCAGCGCCGGGCCGGCGTTTGCACTGGCCGCTTTGCAGTCAGAAGCACCAGCGCGCTTTGTGGCTGAATTCAGTGCAATACAAAATCCACCACAAAGCGCTGTTGTTGATGGTTTTGAACAACAGGGGATTGCAGCAAGGCCTTTTTGGCAGATCAGTAGCTACAGCGCATTGACGACATCGGGACAAC
>CAMLNG010000248.1 GCA_946481195.1 uncultured Chromatiaceae bacterium | reverse complement strand
GCGTTTGGCAGCTCTTTCTGCTGCGTTAGTGCTCGTTTGTGTAGAATAACTACACGGCGCTCGCACTGCCTTGCATAAAAAGCTGCCAAACTGCTGCAAAAACAAACACCAAACATCAGCACGCCCTACAAAAAGGAACTTGAAATGCTGAATAAACTATTGGTGCTGTTGTTGCTAATCGGCTGCTGGCAATGGTGGCAACGCACACAATCAGTGGCGCCAATACCCGAATCGCTGCCGGTATCGGAGATGCTTCCTGTACCGATTGAGACAGTGCCAGTTGAGCCACAGTTACAATTACAGCAAAGCTTCCAGTGTGATGGCCGGCAACACTGTAGTCAGATGCGCTCCAGAGCGGAGGCTGAGTTTTTTATCGCCAATTGCCCGAATACCAAAATGGATGGCGACGGTGACGGGATCCCCTGTGAAAATGATACGCGTTGGTAAAAGTCAGTGATTGCTGAAATGCTGTTTGTTTATCCAGTGGTTAATTTGCTACAGTAAAGCCAAAGTCAACTGAGCTGGATGTGCTGATGGCCGTACCTGCTGTGTTACCACCTGATTATTATCTGCAGCATTTTGCTGAGTTTCTGGCTCGTATCGAAGCGCAATACGCCGGCCTGCTGGGTTCGGCGGAGCAGCAGTTTATCGCGCAATTTCGCGCTTTGTCGCCGGATGCAAAACGGCTGTGGCTGCGGATGCTTAGCCGCAAAGGGACGGTGTTTGCGCTGGCGGATTTGCAATACAGTGAGATCAGTGACCAGCCTGCTGCAGCTGCAAACTTGTTAAAGACCGGCTTTGCCGCGCGGCCTGAACAAGATGCTGATCTCGCCAACTGGCTGCTTAAAGCCAATAAACAACAGCTGATGGATTTACTGCATGTGGGCCTTGAGCAGGGGCTGTTGGCGCAATTACCAAAAAAATCCGCCGACAAAGCGACTTTACAGCAAGCCGCAACCGATGCTGATTTACTGCAGCCACAATGGCTGGCACTAAGCGGTGACTGGCTGGCGCTGCGTCAGGCCGAGCCGCTGCAGTATTTGCTGTTTTTATTTTTTGGCCGGATTGAAACGGATTTATCTGCCTTTACGCTGCGGGACTTAGGCGTGGTAGCGACCGGTGGTTTGCGTGCCAGCCCCCTGCAAAGTGTTGTCGAAGGGAAATCGTTCGACAGCGGTGAGCCTTTATATCTGGCGCGGTTTCTCGATGCCTCCACCGCGCAGGCGGCTTATGCCTATGCCCGGTTAAAAGCGCAGCTTCGTGAGGCGTTACCACGGAAAAACAGCTTGCTGACACTGGAACAGCTGCAACAATGGCAACAAGATGCCGCGCAATGGCCCGAACCATTGGATGACCGCACAGTGCTCGCGCGGGAAAAACTCTGCGAAGCCTTAGGCCGGCAGGCAGAACGCTTAAATCAGCCGGAACTGGCGATTGATTGGTATCTGACCGGCGGCGGTTATCCGGCCTCCGAGCGGCTGATGCGGCTCTATCACAAACTTGGCTGGCGCGATGAACTCGATGCTTTGCTTACCCAAATGCAAAGCGAACCCTGTTGTGACGAAGAGTTTTATCTGGCGCAGGATTTCAGTCGCCGCGTGCTGAAACAAAGCCGGGTCACCGACACCACGCACTTGCTGCAGCAAGCTGCCGTATTGGCCTTGGACGAACTCTGGGCCAATGCGCCGGAGCAGGGCGCACTGCAGTATTACCGGCAGCAGGGCTATCAGGCTGAACATCTGGAAAATAATCTGTGGCTGGCCTTGTTTGGTTTATTGCTGTGGCCGCAGCTATTTGAAGCGGCCGACAGCAGTATTCATAACGAATTTGAGCGTCGGCCACGCGATTTGGCCACACCGGCGTTTTACCAGCGCCACGGCGCCGCCATTGAAGCGCAGCTGGCGCTGCTAGGCGACAAAGCTGCGGCCTGTCGTTATTTGCTGGCACAAAGCACCCGCCACTTCGGGAAGCAGAACGCAATTTTCAGCTGGTACCCGGAGTTGATTGAGCCTGTGTTGGCCTTAGTAAGGGGAGCGCCGGCCGGCGCTCTGGCTGTTGTCCTGCGGAAAATGGCGCAGGATTTTCGTCGGCACAGCAGTGGCTATCCGGATTTAATGCTGTGGCGTTCCAATGGAAGCCCGAGTGAAGTGCAGGAGTTGCGGTTGATTGAAATCAAAGCACCGGGTGACAGTGTGCGGCGCAATCAGTTAAGCCGGCTGCACAGTCTGCGCGATTTGGGTTTTAGCGTGTCGCTGGAGCGGGTAAAGTGGGTACTGGACCCGGCGCGGGTTTATGCCGTGATCGACGTGGAAACCACCGGCGGTACTGCCGGGAACGACAGAGTCACTGAAATTGGCCTGGTCAAACTGCAGTATGGCCGCGAAATTGCGCGTTATTCGACACTGATCAACCCACAGCGGCGCATTCCATCATTTATCAGCCGGCTGACCGGTATCACCGATCAAATGGTGGCAACAGCTCCTGCATTCAGTGACATCGCCTCTGAGCTGTGGCAACAGCTACAGGGCTGCATTTTTGTCGCGCACAATGTACGGTTTGACTATGGTTTTATCCGCGCCGAATTTGCCCGTTGCGGCTATCAGCTGCAATTACCGATGCTCTGCACAGTGGTGGAAAGCCGGCGTTATTTTCCGGGTTTGGCTTCTTATAGCCTCGGCAATCTGGCGGCTCATTTTGGTATTGCACTCAGACAACATCACCGTGCTTTAGCAGATGCAGCCGCAGCGGCTGAATTGTTGTTGCTGATTAATGAACGCAGGGCAAAAGTGGGGCTGACGGACGCAAAAAGCGGGCCTGAAACAGGCCCGCAGCATAGTGAAGATTCTGAATTAACGCTGACGGCGACGCAGGCCCAGCGCCAGTAAACTCAGACCAAACAGGCCTAACGTGGCTGGGGCTGATACTGCTTGTGTCGGGCCATCGTTGCTGAGTTCAAAGGCCAGTGAAGCACCGGTATTGATCCAGGAACCGCCGTTAGAAGCCCCGTTATTGCTTGGGCCATTGCTGTTTGACCAAAACCAGGTATCGGTACCGGTGTTTTGGTTGGACAAACTGATGAAATAACTGGTGTTGGCGGCCAGATTAATTGCACTGAACGCAGACTGATAGCTGTATTCGTTCCACGTGTTTTGCATCACATTACCGGTGGCCGTTTTGTTGCTGGCACCTAAGTTGAAGCTGTACAGCAAAGCGCCAGGGGTGGCACCACCGGCATAAAAGCGCAGAAAGAAATTATCGGTTTGGTTTTGGTTGCCGTCATAGGCTCCCCACCATTTGATGCTGTTCACAGTAGCTGCACTGTCGAGCATAAAGTTGGTGCCGGCTTCGAAATAGGTATAACCCTGATCGGCATAATACCCGCCGGACAAATTTGACGCACCACCGTTGTAGACCAAAGCGGCCTGTGATTGGCTGGCAAAAACAGCTGAGAACAATAAAGCGGCGATCGACAGAGTTTTAGCTTTCATTGGTACTACCTCAAGTTTGCATCATTGCTGATAGAGGAATTGCATAGGATAGGCCAACTTTTTAAGTTTATGATATCAAACAATATTAATTAATTCTGATATGCGACGAATTTAAGTTAGTAAAAAAATCTGACACTACTTGTAAAGGTGTTTGGGGGTGAATGCGACGAATTTTCGTGGTCAGAAGATTGCCCCAGCGCGCCGCCCTGGGGCAAAACCCAATTTAGAGAAACATACCGCCGGACGCTTCGATTCTTTGCGCTGTGATCCAGCTGGCATCGTCGCTTAACAACAACCGCATCACTGCGCCAATGTCATCCGGCTGCCCAACACGGCCAAGCGCAGTGTTACTGGCCAGATACTGATTAATTGCCTGATTGTCCCGCACTGCGCCGCCACCAAAATCGGTTTCGATGGCGCCGGGCGCCAGCACATTTACCCGAATACCACGCGGTGCCAGCTCTTTTGCCAGATACAAAGTCATAGTTTCGACCGCGCCTTTCATCATCGCATAAGCGCTGTAACCCGGGATGGCAAAGCGGGTCAGGCCAGTCGACAGCTGCAGAATACGGGCGTTGTCGGACAGTAGCGGTAAAAGCTGCTGGGTCAGGAAATAGGGGCCTTTGACATGGATATTTAGCAGCTGATCAAACTGCGCCATGCTGGTTTCAGCAAAAGGTGTATGGATGCCGATGCCGGCATTATGGATCAGCGCGTCAAGCGTCCGGCCGTTCCAGCGACTTTGCAGCGTGTCGCTCAGGCGATGAATAAAGTCGGGCAGCGTATCCGGCGCCGCCAAATCCAGTTGTAGTGCCACAGCACGTTGGCCCAATTCCCGGGCTTGTTCGGCCACTTGCTCGGCTTCCAGCGCATTGTGTTGATAAGTCAGAATCAAATCAAAGCCGGCCTGTGCCAGTTTTAACGCGCCATTTTTACCCAGACCACGGCTTGCGCCGGTGATTAATACGATTTTATTGCTCATCTGTTGCTCCTCGAAGTTGGTATTAGGGTTGGCTGAATTGCCACCGACCACTGCAGTGTATTGCTAAGCAAATTGCCAATAAATATGCTAAAAATGCTTAAACTGTTCGCTAATTGAGGATAATCAGCATGCAAGACGAACTGCTGGCCTATCGGGTTTTTGCCCGTATTGCTGAACTGAAAAGTTTTCATCGGGCGGCTGAGAGCCTCGGCTTGTCCAATACCTATGTGTCGACCCTGCTGCGCCAGTTGGAAAGCCAGCTCGGCAGCCGGTTGCTGGCACGTACCACCCGGACTGTGCAGCTGACCAGTGATGGCCAGTTGTTTTATCCGCGTTGTGTCGAGTTACTGGCCGAACTGGATGAGCTGAACCAGCTGTTTGTGCCGCAAAGAGGCGAACTCAGTGGCAAGTTGCGTATCGATATGCCCACAGGCATCGCCCGCTCAGTAGTCCTGCCGGCATTACCTGCAGCATTAGCAGGACACCCACAGCTGCAACTGGATATCAGCTGTACTGATCGCAAGGTGGATTTGGTCGCCGAAGGTTTTGATTTAGTGCTGCGTATCGGCAGTATCGACAGTGAAGGGCTGGTGGCAAAGCACTTGGGGATAGCGCCTCTGGCCATCGCCGCCAGTCCCGCGTATCTGCAGCGAACGCGGACACCCACCTCAGTGGCTGAGTTGGCCGGGCATCAGCAAATCCACTATGTCCGGCATTTTGGTGCTGCAGATCCGGGGCTTGCCTATCTGCAGGACGGTATACAGCATCTGGTGGCTTTGCCCGGTGCTGTTACCGTCAATCATACCGAGAGTTATCAAATCGCCTGCATTCAGGGGCTTGGGCTGATCCAGGCTCCGCGATTCGGGCTGGCGCCACATTTTGCTGCCGGAACACTGGTTGAGTTGTTGCCGGAGCTGCCTCAGCCGGCGATGCCGGTTTGGTTGTTATACCCGCACCGGCGTCATCTGACGCCAAGATTGCACTGGGCAATCCAGTGGTTACAGAATTTAATCACGCCTTTGCTGCAGCAGCCTTGACGACAAGCCATTGACGGCACAGGCTTATATTTCCCCCTATGCTGCAGGAAACTAAAATGTCTGATCCATTTATGCAGGCGGCGATTGAACAAGCCGAGCTGGGCCTGGCTGAGGGCGGTATTCCGATAGGCTCGGTGCTGGTCATCGACGGTGTCATTGTCGGGCGCGGCCACAATCAACGGGTGCAAAAAGGCAGCTGCACTTTACATGCGGAAATGGATTGTCTGGAAAATGCCGGCCGGCTAACAGCCGCTGACTATCGCCGTGCTGTGTTGTATTCGACCTTGTCCCCTTGTGATATGTGCAGTGGTACTGTGTTGTTATACGGTATTCCCAAAGTGGTGATCGGCGAAAATCAAACGTTTCAGGGGCCGGAAGCTTATTTGCAAAGCCGCG
>CAMLNG010000247.1 GCA_946481195.1 uncultured Chromatiaceae bacterium | reverse complement strand
CGGAACAACAAATCTTCCGGTGGATAACCGGTTAGGGTCAGTTCGGGAAAAATCACCAGATCAGTGGCAGCTTCAGCAGCTAACTGCAGAATTTTGTCACAGTTTTGCTGTACAGCACCAATGCTGAAACGCTGCTGGATCAAACTGACGGAAATGGAATGCGACATATCAGGGTGCCTGTACAACAACTTGGGCGCTATGGTAGCGATTTTTCGCTGTTTTCTCAAACCACAGTGGCTGGTAGTTGGTTGGATGGATGCAGAAGTCAGCATTGAATGGGCTAAGAGATCCGGTACAGGTATCAGACTTGCACACCTATCACTTGGCGACTAAGGTAAACGGGTGTCTTCACGGAACAGAAACACAGGAATAAGCGATGGAACAGCAACAGCCATATTTTACCTCCTCGCCTGCGATTGCGGGATTCTCACTCACTGAACTGCTGGTATGTCTGGCAATTTTCGCCATCATGTCACTGTTAGCCCTGCCAAGTCTGGCGGAAATCTTTGCCCGGCAACAAGCCGAGAGTTTTATGCAGCAATTCCGCCAGCAGCTCAGTTACGCCAGAGTGCAGGCGGTAAGTCTTGGCAGCATAGTCACAGTCTGTCCGCGCCAGCTGCAGCAATGTGATGGGCGCTGGAGCGAGACACCAGTGCAAATCTTCGACGCTTCACCCGGCAATGCCGTGTTGAAACAAATCGACGCGTTAAAGCCTGACCACCGCCTGTTTTACAATCGGGAACTGCTGGAGTTTCGCTCAGATGGCAGCTTAAACGCGCTGCAAAACGGCACTTTTATTTATTGCGTGGCGCAATATCGCTGGCACGCCAGCCTGAGTGTCAGTCAGAGCGGGCGCAGCCAGCTGCAATGGCATGAGCTGCCTTGTCCGTATTAAAACTGCCAGCAATCGGCCGTGGGGCTGCTGAATTTGCGGCCCGTCTGGTCCAGCCGAAACCACTGACAAGCCAGGTCTTTACGTTGTGGACCAACAGCTTCGGCCTGGAGCATAAAACCCTGTGCAGAAACTTGCGCAGAGATCCGGTAACGACCACTTGCAGTCAGATAATTGTCATCCGGCGCCGCCAATAAAGACAAAGTTGCAGTGTAATTTTGCTGCTCCAGATAGTATTGCTGTTGCAGCACCGCGAGGCGCAATAATTCCTGAGTTGCCTCAAAGCGATAACTGTTTAGCACTTGCTGCTGATACCCCGGCACAATCATCGCCAGCAAAATGCCCAACAACGCCACTACAACCATCATTTCAACCAGAACAAATGCGGAAATTGTGCTTTTCATCAGTACACCTGTTCGCGCCGGAATACAGCAAGTGTCTGCTGGCCCTGTAAATGCTGCGGCGTTAACCACTCTGTACAAGTCGGACAGGCAGGATCCAGTGTCACCAGCCGGCGAATGACGGGAACGTCTCCCGACCACATCTGAAGCTGCTGCGAAGTCTGTACCATCCTCAGTGGTGCATGCTGTGGTTGAGCGAGAGGTAGCAGGGGCTGGTCGTAGGCGGCGGCGCCACTATAAAGCTGCAATGCCAGAATTTGATTATAAGCTGCATCTTCGTCACAGCCGGTATCAGCTTTTAACGGCAGATAAAGCACTCCAGCCAATACTTTGGGCTGGCTGACAGGTGCATCAGCCAGCACTGTATACCAACCAGCTTTAGTTAAATCCGGAGCCACCGTCAGATCAGCAAAAGTTAGGGATTGTTTTCTGGCATGATCCCGGCGGAGCACCAGCAAACGAAAGTCTGCGCCTGCCCGCGCCTGGATCACAAAGACTTCCCCGTCCTGCCAATTGCTGGCGGACTGCCAGCGGGCAGAAAAATGCTGCAGACTGCCGCTGAAATCCCAACCGCTTTCCTGCAAATCTGCCACCAGACTGGCCTGCCAACCCGCGCCGCTCTGCCAGCTATATTGCCACAACTGACCTTGCTGACTGAGCAAATACAGCCGTTCGGCCACGCCATCCAGATCCAGGTCCACTGCCAATGGTAACAACCCAAAAGTCCCCGGCGTTGCAGGCAAAGACAACTGACGCGGCAAACCGCTTTGGGCATCAAACAATCGAATCGGAACCTGTGCGTCGCCTGGTAATAGCAGCCATTCCTGAGCCGGATAGTCCGCCAGCCGTTGTGGAGTTAATTGCGCAGGCAACCAGGAAGCTGCAGATGGCCAATAGCTGGCGGTCCACTCGGGTTGCCATTGCAGAGGAGACAGTGCTAACCGGACGGCCCGAAGCGCGGCACCTGCCTGGTCCTGCCAATACAACCGGAACACTGGCATGGCACGGCTGGCCGCTGTACTCTGCAGCCCCCAATAAGTATGAAGCCGGGGCGCTGTCGCAACAGCGCCTGACAGCGACACAAGTTGCTGTGGGACTATTTGCAGCAATGGTGCCGATTCGCCACTAAAGCTAAATTGCTGTGCGTTAAATTGCACTCTGTTATACAGCGGATGCCCGCTAAACGGCCTGCTGAAATATGATGGCGGATTACCCGTCACACAGCCAGTTGCCGCATTCGCAACTTGTTGCAGCTGTAATGTGCCGGCAATCGTTTCCTGCCAGACATCAGCGATAGCAGTCGCAGTGCAGAGGCTGCCAATTATGGCGGCAAGCATCGGACGATTTTTCATAATTCCCCTCCCTGGGTTTGTGGGTCGATTTGCCAGGTCACTATGACGCCGGCATCACTATCGGATGTGAGATCTGTACTGACCAAGCGCCTGAGCTGACAGCTTTGCCAGGACGAAGGCCACAGATTAAATTGTGGCGGGCAAGGTACCGGCAGCATGTCTGCCGCAACGCCAACGACATTTTGTGGCAACTGCACGCTTGCCGGTCGCTGTTTTTGCCACAAAATAGCCTGATTAAACTGTGCACTGAGCGCCGTCAGGGTCAAAGCGGCCAACGCCAGCGCACTGCACAGCAAACCAAATAACAAACACATCACCAGTACAAATCCTTTTGTACGCATGGAGTGACTCCTGATTGAGGTTATGGAAATGACACAGAACTGCTTATTAACAAACGCCGGTAAGGATCGCCCGGTGCCTGAAAACGGCGTTGCCCCAGCTGATACTGCTGCTGATTGCGATAACCGGGTTCAGCTTGCAGCGCCCGCAGCAACACAAAATAACGCACCTGACTGATGAGATGAGGCTGACGCCACTGTGCGGCTGTCAGCTGTGCCGCAGGCAGAAATTGCTCGGCATAGCCATCCCCGTCTGTATCCAGTCCTATTTCAAATACCAACAGCTCCACTCCATCCAGCACAGCGTTGGTGTCGACGACAAACTGGCCCTGTGCGTTACGGATCAAACGCTTGCGCATCAACACCGGGATCCCGACACCAGCCAGGGTTTGACCAGCCACATAATAAAGTTCGTGCACATAAGGCCAGTACCAGGATTGTGCGTCCAAGCCAGCGTCATTGCTGCTGACAAATCGGCCCCGCCAGCCGTTTTGCTGCAGATAAGCACGGTTGTTACGCAGGTCTGCCAGCACTAACGGATCGCCCGCCAGATGTTTCAGCTGGATAAAATCAGATTGTTTGCTGGCATTACTCAGACAGACCGGGGTCAACGCACTGCCCACTGTACCAGCGAAGAATGGTAACCATTGCCCGGCAGGCCTCGGGAAGCTACCGCTGTCTGGCGCCGAACTTTGACAATCGCCGGAGACCTGGGTGGACGATGGCTGTAATTGTGAATCTGCCAGACCAGCCCAAAATTGGCTGTTACTGAGCTCACGCTGCAACAAAGCATGGAGTTGGACAGCTGTCTGCTGCAATAAAGTCAGCTGGCTTTGCTGGCGAAACGCCTGCCATTGCAACACCAGCATGCTGCTGAACATCAGCATCAACAGCGCAGATAACAGCAACACGATCATCTGCTGCAGCAACAAAAAACCTTGTTGTGAGCGCAGAAACCTGTTCATGCCGCAAACTCCAGCATCACCTGACGGCGACCGCTGCCACCACCACAACGTTGCGTTAGGTCTGCGGCAGGTACAACCTCGCTTTTCCAGCTCAGGATCAGGCGTCGCTTACCAGCGACGGTTTCAGTACAAAGCACGGGATCTTTGAGCCGCAAGCCTGGTCCCTGCGTCAACATGGCAGCGGCTGACTGTAAGTGCTGGATAGTCTGGGCATCACAGTTCGAACAAGCTGCCAGTGCAGCTGCCACCGACTGGCCTGCTACAAAGCGGCGGCTGTCGGTGCTGTGACTGATATCAATCAACAGATGCATCGCGGTCATCTGTTCGAGGTTAATTTGAAAACTACGGCGGGCAAACCACTGGCAACTGAGCGCCGATAACAACAACAGGCTACTGAACGCTAACGCCAGCAAGGTTTCCAGTAAACTGAATCCTTTGGTAAACACAGGTATATCCTTACACCTGAAATTTACATTTAATTTAACTTATTTTTTCAATTGCGCCACTATCCAAAGCATTTTTTGATCTGGTCGGGTGTGCTGACACCTGCAGCACTGCGCGCACCAGCCTGGTTAATCGTCAGAGTGCCGCAGCTGGTATCACCGCTTTGCGCGCCTTTGGGCACTGCTGACAAAGTGTACGTCTGCGCCGCAGCAGTCAGGCTAAAGGTGTAGGTAGCATCGAGCGTCTGCCGGCAAGTCGTGGCCGGAAGTACAGTCGCCACACCATTATTGAGGTTGTATACCATGCTGCTGGTATACACCCGTTCCATAAATTGTGACAACTCAACCAGACAAGCCCCGGCAACAGCCCGGCGGTTGCCATTCAGATAATTCTGGTACGAAGGCACCGCGATGGCGAGCAGAATGCCTGCCACCGCCACTGCGACCATCAATTCCATCAGACTAAAACCACGTTGTTTCGACTGCATATTTCACCTGTTAATTCGTCAATTCCCGCCAGGACTGCATACCGACATTACGCGTCGGATCTATAGCCCTGGATTCGATACAACCACCTTCGCAGTTATTAAAGCTTTTGATCAGTTCACCGACTTTCGCGAGGCGGGTTACTGAGTTCAGACTGCTGACTTTAATACCACTGACAATTGTCGGGTTACCGGCCACGCTGACTTTATCGTCTTCATCAAATTCACTATTGTTATCAATATCAAAAAAGGTCTTTTTCAGCCGGCCACCGGTGTAAGGCGACACGACCATCAGGTAACCAGAACCACTGGGATTACAAACGTTAGTATCGGGAATGGTGGTGTTCATCACCAGCTCAGGACCAACCATCAGCGGCATATCAACAATACGTTCCCGGGTGTCAATTAAATCCATATACCAGCCTTTTTTACCGGCTGTCATATTATTGACTTCGGTGATCACCCGCTGATCGCCGACATTGGTCATAGTGCGGCTTTCCAGTTCTGAGCGTCCACTGATAGTCGCTCCGTCCATCAGTCCATACCAGGTTTGCTGATCATTATTACTCGGGTCGTTGACGTTCAGATAACGACCAGTGCCAAAAAACAGCCAGACTTTACCGGTGGTTGGCTGCACGCTGGATAATACTCCGCCGGTGATCATTTGCCGCGTACCACTGCTGTTTTTCGCCTGGAACAGTGGTTGGCCGCTATAGGCAATATTCCAGGCGGCTGTGGACGCGGCCGACAAATCAAACTTCCAGACATAACCAAACATGTCGCCACCGTATACCCAATCGGTATTGCCGTCAGCATCAACGTCCAGCAAGTTCACTTCGGCCATGCCATTCGGATCGCCGGCAGTGCCCTGTCCGGTCGCCAGTTGTTTAACGATATTCCCGGTGGCAATGTCAATCACCAGTAATCCTGATTGATTGGTGCTGTTGTTGTAACCATAACCGGCAATGATCACCCATTGACCGGATTCAGTCCGTGTCACCTGCGGAGTACCGAGGTAAGCACCTAATTCGCTGAACGATTTATCC
>CAMLNG010000246.1 GCA_946481195.1 uncultured Chromatiaceae bacterium | reverse complement strand
CTCGCGCACAATCAGTTCACCTGCAGCGATATCCCATGGCTTTAAGCCGATTTCCCAGAAACCATCCAAACGGCCTGCGGCGACATAAGCTAAATCCAGCGCAGCAGAACCGGTGCGGCGGATGTCTGCAGCTGTGGTAAAGAAGGCTTTAAAGGTTTCGGTGTAGGCATCCAGCTGGTGTTTATGTTTAAACGGGAAACCTGTTGCCAGGATAGTGCCGTTTAAATCAGTGGCGTTGGTCACACGGATGCGGCGACCGTTTAACTGCGCACCACCACCACGGCTGGCTGTGAAGACTTCGCCACGCAGTGGATCATAAATAACCGCCTGATCGAGCTTGCCATTGTGGCGCAGCGCGATTGAGACAGCGAAGTGGGGGATGCCTTTGATGAAGTTGGCGGTACCATCGAGCGGGTCGATGATCCATTGGTATTCACTGTTATTGCTGCCGTAATCGCCGCCCTCTTCACCGATGATATCGTGAGTCGGGTAGGATTTACGCAGGATTTGCACTATGGCCTGTTCTGCTTCTTTGTCGACGTTGGTGACAAAGTCGTTGGTGCCTTTCTGGCTGGTCTGAACCATATCGAGCTGACCACAGGCCCGGGCGATGATATTGCCTGCGCCACGCGCAGCACGAACAGCGATGTTTAACATCGGATGCATAGGGTGAATACCTTATTGTATAAAGAACAGTCAAAAGAGCGGCGCGTATTGTAGCCGCTGGGCGGTAAAAGTAAAGATATTTTGCTTTGCAGTCAGCCCGCAAAGCCATGGTTTATTCCGACTGTTCAGGCACTTTCACGCCCACTTTACGGATCTGTTGTCCGTCCAGCTCTGCCACTATCCAGCTCATGCCAGACCATTGCAAAGTGTCACCGACCACCGGTTTGCCGCCGAGTTTTTTGCCCAGATGATCAGATAAGGTGACGGCATCGCCACAGGTTGATAAATCCAGCGCATAAAACATGGCTAAATCTTCCAGTCGCGCCGCGCCATCCAGCATAAAGTCACCGAAAAACTCAAAATCGAAGTTGCGTTGCGGCGTTTCACTGAACATCCGGCCCAGCACCGGCAAGTCTGCATCGTGACCGATAATACACAGCACATCGCCGGCCATCAGCTTACTGCTGCCGGACGGGTGTAACAGCTGATTGTCGCGAAACAGCGCGACAATCCGGGTATTTTCCGGCATGTTCAGCTGTTTTAATTCGCTGCCAATACACCATTTATCCGGGTTCAGTTTGTAGACAAACATTTCCCACTGACTGGCAAGTTCCACTTCAATGCCAGCGCGGGAGATAGGCGACGGCATCGGTGGAACCACCACATGGGCTTTTTTCGCAAAGAATCCAAGCGTGGTACCCTGCAACAGCAGCGACACCAGCACAATAAAAAACGCTACATTAAAAAACAGCTGGGCATTGGGTAATCCTGCCATCAGCGGGAACACCGCTAAAATGACCGGCACCGCGCCGCGAAGGCCCACCCAGGAAATAAAAGTGCGCTCGCGCAACGTAAAGCTTTTAAACGGCAATAAACCGATAAACACTGACAGCGGCCGGGCAAACAGAATCATCCACAGCGACAACAATAGCGCCGGTACAGCAATAGGCAGCAGTTCGCTAGGCGTCAGCAACAAACCAAGCACTAAGAACATGCCGATTTGACTGAGCCAGGCCAGGCCATCAAACATATGTAAAATGCCATGACGGTTACGGATCGGCTGATTGCCCAGCACCAGACCACAGACATAAACACTTAAAATACCACTGCCGCCGACCGAGCCGGATACTGCGTACAGGAACAGGCCGCCACTGACTGCCAGTAACGGATAAAGGCCGTCGGCAATATGAATGGTGTTGATGAGTTTTAGCAGTACCCAGCCACCGGCGAGGCCCAGCAGGATGCCGACGCCAAATTGCTGAAATAAACTGGCAATGACTTTCCACTCGAACTGGGTTTGGCCTGCTGCCAGCATTGAAATCAACGTGACAGTCAAAAACATCGCCATCGGGTCGTTGCTGCCCGATTCGATTTCCAGCGTCGCGCCCACCCGCTCATTCAGGCCTTTGCCATTGAGTAAATTAAACACGACGGCTGCATCAGTAGAGCCGACAATAGCGCCAATTAACAAGCCTTCAAGCGTGCTTAAATCAAACAACCAGGCCGCGGCGAGGCCAGTGAGACCCGCTGTGATCACCACACCAACAGTCGCCAGTGACAAAGACGGGCCTAATGCTACGCGGAAACTTTTGACATTAGTGCGCATGCCGCCATCGAGCAGGATCACCGCGAGCGCGAGGTTACCGACCAGATACGCCATGGAATAATCATCAAACACGATGCCGCCGGGGCCATCCACCCCGGCAAACATGCCAACAGCGAGGAAAATAACCAGAATCGGCACACCGATTTTACTGGCTACTGAGCTCATCATGATGGCTGCAGCAATCAGGACAGCACCCAACAGGAATAAATTATTGATGGTCGTAGCATCCATGAGGCGGCTCCTGTACTGACTCTAAACTGGTTGGGGAATGGTCGTAGTATTAAAAATGCAGGCGTTAGGCAGTAAATTCAATAGATAATTCAGTATTCAATCGGATAAATATTATTTTCATCATAAAAACATATAGTTATGTTTTAAGTTTTTTAATCTAATTTGGCATAAAGTGTTGTTTTCATCGAATGTGATGCAGCTACAAACCAGTTTTCTGTCGTCTTCGCCTGATTCTGCCGATTATTACGCAATGACGGCTGGTTCAATCTGCCGAACTTTGCGCATCCTGCTGTACCAGGTCTATCAATGCGGCTATATCCGGTGCATTGATTTTACTGACACAACATTGCTGCTGGGCAAAATAATGGCGTTGCACCAGTAACGTCAGCTCAGTCAAAGTCCAGACATGCCCGGTTTGGCTGAAGTTGTGCAGCGGGTCAAAAGTCCACTGCAGCCCCGCACAGTCGATAAGGTAGTCTGTGCCAAACAACAATGCTTGTGGCTGCTGTAAAAATTGTTGCAGTGCCGGCAGGCTGGCAAGCGGCAGCAGCTCGTCACTGCCTGAATACACAAATAAAACCGGAAAGCTGATGTGGGTCATAGGCTGTGTTTCCCAATCGGTGTTGTATTGTTGATTAACTTAGCGAAAACGCTTGCAGCTGTCGCGCCAAACATCAGCCATCAGGCCTGACCGGAAGAAGTGCTTTGCCAAATAACAACGGCAGCCGAAGCTGCCGTTGTTTGTCATGGATAGCTGATTAATGGCGGAAATGCCGCACACCGGTGAAGACCATCGTCATGCCGTGCTCGTCTGCGGCAGCGATGACTTCAGCATCGCGCATTGAGCCACCCGGCTGGATCACCGCTTTGATGCCGGCGGCAGCTGCTGCATCGATCCCGTCACGGAACGGGAAAAACGCATCAGAGGCCATCACTGAGCCTTTGACTTCCAGGTTTTCGTCGGCAGCTTTAATACCAGCGATTTTGGCGCTGTAGACGCGGCTCATCTGGCCGGCACCGACCCCAATGGTCATAGAATCTTTGGCGTACACAATGGCATTGGATTTGACGTATTTGGCTACTTTCCAGCAGAACAGCAAATCACGCAGTTCATCCGCAGTTGGCTGACGTTTAGTCACAACTTTTAAGTCACCCAGGCCTACCATCTTCTGGTCGCGGTCTTGCACTAACACACCGCCGTTGACGCGTTTGATGTCAAAACCAGTGGTTTTGTCTGCCCACTGACCACAAACCAGCAGACGTACATTTGGCTTTTTCGCCACAACTGCTGCGGCTTCTGCGGTTGCAGTTGGCGCGATAATGACTTCAACAAACTGCCGGCTGACAATAGCTTCGGCCGTCGTCGCATCTAATTCGCGGTTAAAGGCGATGATGCCACCAAAAGCTGAGGTAGGGTCGGTCTGATAAGCGCGGTTGTAGGCCGCCAGAATATCGTCGCCAATCGCCACGCCACAAGGATTAGCGTGTTTGACGATAACACAGGCCGGCTCAGCGAATTCTTTCACACATTCCAGTGCGGCATCAGTGTCGGCGATATTGTTGTAGGACAGCTCTTTACCTTGCAGCTGCGTCGCGCTTGCGACTGAGGCTTCCTGAATGCTGTTTTCGACATAAAAAGCGGCAGCCTGGTGGCTGTTTTCGCCATAACGCAGGTCTTGTTTTTTGGTGAACTGAGCGTTAAAGGTGCGCGGGAACTTGCTTGGCGCAGCTTCTGGCGTTTCGTAAGCTGGCAACATAGCGCCGAAGTAGTTGGCAATCATGCCGTCATACTGGGCGGTGTGTTCATAAGCACTGATCGCGAGGCTAAAGCGGGTGGCATGAGTGGTCGCGCCGTTGTTGGCCGCTATCTCTGCCAGAACTTTGTTGTAGTCAGCAGCGTTCACCACAATAGTCACGTCTTTGTGGTTCTTCGCCGCAGCGCGCACCATAGTCGGGCCACCGATGTCGATGTTCTCGACTGCATCTTCCAGCGTACAACCGGCTTTGGCCACGGTTTGCGCGAATGGATACAGGTTAACGACGACTAAATCGATAGGCTTGATGTTGTGAGTGTCCATCACACCTTCGTCGGTACCGCGACGGCCTAAAATACCGCCGTGCACTTTCGGATGCAGGGTTTTGACCCGGCCGTCCATGATTTCCGGGTGACCGGTGTAGTCTGATACTTCAGTGACCGGAATACCGGCGTCAGCCAGTAATTTTGCGGTACCGCCGGTCGACAGCAGTTCAACGCCCTGTGCGTGCAAAGCTTTGGCAAATTCCAGGATGCCGGTCTTGTCAGACACACTTAACAAGGCGCGGCGGATAGGTAAATTTGAGCTCATCGTCAGTCTCTTCTGTTAAATAAAAATCCGGGTCGGGACAGCCAGGGGTTGCAGAAGAATAGTCGGGGAAACCTGGCTTGTCCTCTGAAAGCGGGTTGCAGCAAGAACCGGGCTTTCAGAAACAAAAAAGCACCCGAAGGTGCTTTCTGGCGGGACTCCTCCCGCGGGGGCATTAACTCATGCCGTATTGTTTCAGCTTCTTACGCAGCGTGCCGCGGTTGATGCCCATCAGGTTGGCGGCCCGGGTCTGGTTGCCGCGGGTGTATTTCATCACTTCTTCCAGCAGAGGGCGTTCCAGCTCTGACAGGACCAGCTCGTACAGGTCGTTGACGTCCTGACCGTTCAGCTGTTGCAGGTAATTCGCCACCGCTTTTTGTACCGCGTTACTTAAAGGCTGCGGTTTTTCCTGAGTCTGTACATGGGCGTTGGTGATAAATGGCGAAGTCACGTTTTGATTAAACATTGCCTAGTCTCTTTTACGTTAGGTTGCTGCTAGTTGTTCGAAATACTGATTTAAAGCATCGATTTGCTGTAAAGCGTCCTCAATGCCATTAAATTCACTGCGAAACAGTCCTGCGCTGTCTTGTTCGGCCAGATACCATCCCACATGCTTGCGGGCGATTCTTGGACCTAACACATCACCATATAGCTGATGCAGACCGCGGACATGTTCCAGCAAAATCTGCCACACTTCCTGCAATGCAGGCGGTGGAAGTTCTTGTCCTGTGGTCAGATAGTGCACCACTTCCCGGAAAATCCAGGGCCGGCCCTGCGCCGCACGGCCAATCATAATGGCGTCGGCACCGGTATAATCGAGCACAAACCGGGCTTTTTGTGCACTGGTGATATCACCGTTGGCTACCACCGGAATAGACACTGCCTGCTTAATGGCGCGGATAGTGTCGTATTCGGCTTCACCTTTATACATACAGGCTTTGGTCCGGCCATGCACCGCTAAAGCCTGAATGCCGTTGTCTTCGGCAAGCCGCGCAATCTGGACGCCGTTTTTGTGTTCCGGATCCCAGCCTGTGCGGATTTTCAGTGTAACGGGCACATCCACTGCCGCGACCACTGCCTGAATAATCTGCTCGACCAATTCCGG
>CAMLNG010000245.1 GCA_946481195.1 uncultured Chromatiaceae bacterium | reverse complement strand
GACCGGAACTGCGGATAGCAGCTGGCATAGATGCGTCGATAATCACATCACTTGGTACGTGCAGGTTGGTGATGCCTTTGTCTGAGTTCACCATCGCAACTCCTGGTTGCGCGGCATAAGCAGCTTGCAGATCCGCTTCGACTTCAGCACGTTGCGCTTCTGGTAATTGCTGGATCTTGGCCAGTAAATCACCGAGGCCGTTGTTAACATCGACGCCCAGTTTGGCAAACAGGGCCGCATGTTTATCAAACACTGATTTGAAGAACACGGTGACGACATGCCCGAACATAATAGGATCAGACACTTTCATCATGGTGGCTTTCAGGTGCACCGAGAACAGCACGCCTTTGGCTTTAGCATCGGCGATTTCTGCAGCGAGGAATTCGCACAGTGCCGCTTTACTTAATACTGCTGCATCAATGATTTCACCGGCTGATAAGTTAGTTTTTTCTTTCAGCACTTTCACAGTGCCATCTGCCTGTACCAGCTGGATTTTTACCGGGCCAGCGGCGGCAACAGTCACAGACTGCTCGCTGCCATAGAAATCACCATGAGTCATATGAGCAACATGAGATTTAGAATCTTTCGCCCAGGCGCCCATCGAATGCGGGTTTTTCCGGGCATATTGCTTGACTGACAATGGCGCACGACGGTCAGAGTTACCTTCACGCAGCACCGGGTTTACCGCACTGCCTTTGATTTTGTCGTAGCGCGCTTTGATATCTTTTTCCTGCTCAGTTTGTGCTTCTTCCGGGTAATCCGGCAATGCATAACCTTGCGCTTGCAGCTCTTTAATGGCCGCTTTTAATTGCGGTACCGACGCGCTGATATTAGGCAGTTTAATGATATTGGCTTCTGGCTTGGTTGCCAGCTCGCCCAGTTCTGCCAGCGCGTCTGATTGTTGCTGTTCAGGTTTCAAAAATTCAGGGAATACAGCAATAATGCGGCCTGCCAGTGAAATGTCGCGTGTTTCCACCACTACATCAGCGGCTTTGGCAAAAGTCTGGACTATCGGCAGAAAAGAATAAGTAGCAAGCGCTGGCGCTTCGTCGGTTTTGGTGTAGATGATTTTAGAAATTTCAGTGGTCATATCAGGTCCTGGCTAGCTTTCGACAAGCACCGTCATCCCAACCACAACGCACATCCAGCGGTACGTCGCAGCGAAACACCGGTAACTATAAAAATGGGTCCGAAACATCAGTCACAGTGTATCAGCAACAGGCCACGCAGCAGAAGTGCCTGCACTGTTACCGCCATGTTGCTACAGCACCTGCTGCAGAATTCAGGCAATGGCGACTCAGTGTACGCTTTTCAAGCGCACGGCAAAACCTTTTCTGGACTGACCTGTGCAGAATCCGTATAACAAATAAAAGTCTACAGGAGGCATTCGGTGCCGGATCGTTCATCTTTACATCTGACAGTAGCCGCGGTGGTTTGTTATCAACATCGATTTTTATTGGTGGAAGAACGTGACAAACACAGCGGCGCTTTGGTGCTGAACCAACCCGCCGGTCATGTTGAGCACGGCGAAGATTTAATTGATGCCATGCAGCGGGAATTACGTGAAGAAACTGGCCTGGATTTAACGCCGACGGGCTGGCTTGGCATCTCGCAGTTACGCGCCGCCAACGGTCACTTTTATTACCGGGTGAATTTTGTTTTTGAACCGTCCATGCTACCGGCTTTTTATGCGCCGCAGGACCCGGATATTCTTGGCCTGCACTGGCTGAGTGCCGAAGAGTTGTCGCAGTCGGAGCTACCGGTGCGCAGCAAGTTGGTCAGCGCAGCAATCGCGGCTTATCAGCAAGGCGTTCGCTTGCCGCTGAGCGCGTTACAGCCAATGACAGATCCGTGTTGAGCTTCGGATGCTGTGCAGCAGGCTGTGTTGGCCATGAAATGGTGCTATAATCCGCGCCTCATTTTTTCCACAAAGCGCAGGTTATGTCAGAAAACAGCAGCAAAAAAGTCATTGTCGGTATGTCCGGCGGCGTTGATTCCTCAGTCTCAGCCTACTTGTTAATCCAGCAGGGTTATCAGGTCGAAGGCCTGTTTATGAGGAACTGGGAAGAAGATGATAATGATGAATACTGCGCTGCAGCCGAAGATTTAAAAGACGCGCAACAAGTCTGCGACACCCTGGGTATCAAACTGCACAAAGTCAATTTTGCTGCTGAATACTGGGACAATGTCTTTGAGTATTTCCTGGCAGAATACAAAGCCGGCCGCACGCCAAACCCAGACATTATGTGCAACAAGGAAATCAAATTTAAAGCTTTCCTTGAATTTGCCGCTGAAGCGCTGGGCGCTGACTATATCGCCACCGGCCATTATGTGCAGCGCCGTGAAGTCGACGGCCACTGGCAGTTACTCCGTGGCCTCGATACCAATAAAGACCAGAGTTATTTTCTCTACACCATTGGTGAACAGCATGTTGCTCAGACCCTGTTCCCGGTTGGTCATCTGGAAAAACCAGCTGTACGCGCCATCGCAGAACAACAAGGCCTTATCACTCACAATAAAAAAGATTCCACCGGCATTTGCTTTATCGGCGAGCGCAAATTTAAAGATTTCCTGCAAAAATACCTGCCGGCCCAGCCTGGTGACATCATTACAGTCGATGGTGAAAAAATCGGCCGCCACGAAGGCCTGATGTATCACACCCTGGGGCAGCGCAAAGGCCTTGGCATTGGCGGCACTAAAGATGGTGGCGAAGAGCCCTGGTATGTCGTCAGCAAAGATTTAATCAACAATCAGCTGATTGTTGCTCAGGGACACGACCACCCTAGTCTGCTCTCCAAAGGCCTGACGGCGACCCAACTGCATTGGGTTGACCGCAAAGGTCCGCTTGATACTTTGCGCTGCACCGTCAAAACCCGTTACCGCCAGCAGGACATCCCTTGCACATTGCGCCGCCTCGATGCTGATCGGCTGGAAGTGCTGTTTGATGAACCGCAAAAAGCGGTGACGCCGGGGCAGTCCGCGGTATTTTACTTAGATGAAATCTGCCTTGGCGGCGGCATCATTGATGAGGCTTTACAGTGATGAATCAATCTATTTCTACACAAGTGCTGGCGCTGTCGGCCATTTGTCTGGCAGTGCGCGCCGTGCAGCAAGTAGCCCGTGGTGAAGCGCTGGAACCCGGCGTGCTGCAAACCTTATTGCAAAGTATTGCCGAGCAAAATCCAGCCGAAGCTGTCGATATTTACGGCGGCAAACTGGCCAATCTCGCCGGCGGTTACCATATTCTGGCGGCGCAGCTCGGCGATCAGCCACGCAAAGACCTGGAACTGACCCGTTATGTGATGGCGGTATTAGTGCTGGAGCGTTTGCTCAATAAGTCAAAAGATAGTTTAGGTGCTGTTGGAAAACGCATTGAGCGACTGCAACAACAGCTGCAGCATTTTCAGGTCACCGACGACAATATCATCGCCAGCATCGCGGACATTTATGTCGAACATATCAGTCCGCTTGGCAATCGTATCCAAATCGCCGGCGTGCCGGAGCAGTTAAAACAAAGCGCGGTGCAACAAAAAATCCGCGCCTTGTTATTAGCCGCCGTGCGTTCTGCGGTGTTGTGGCGTCAGGCCGGTGGCCGCCGATATCATTTTCTGTTTCAACGCAAAGCATTGCTGCGCGAAACTCAGCAGGTTTTACAACAATTAGCTTAAGGGAGTCGTCATGGAACTCAACGCATTAACCGCCATTTCTCCGGTGGACGGGCGTTACGGCAGCCGCACTACAGAATTGCGGGACATTTTCAGTGAATTTGGCCTGATTAAATTCCGCGTCACAGTTGAAGTGCGCTGGTTGCAACAGATGGCGACAATCGCCGGCATTGCTGAAGTACCGGCTTTATCTGACAGTGCCAATGCGTTACTGAATTCAATTGTCGATAATTTCAGTCTGACCGATGCCGAACGCGTCAAAGAGATTGAGCGCACAACCAACCATGACGTCAAAGCTGTCGAATATCTGCTGAAGGAAAAAGTCGCCGGTAATGCCGAATTAGCTGCTATCAGTGAATTTATCCATTTCGCCTGTACTTCTGAAGATATCAATAACTTATCTCACGGCCTGATGTTAACAACGGCGCGGGATCAGGTGCTGTTGCCATTGATGGATCAGCTGTTGGCCTCCATCAAAGCCTTAGCTGTGCAATACAAAACCATCCCGATGATGGCCCGTACCCATGGCCAGCCGGCATCGCCAACCACGCTTGGCAAAGAGATGGCCAACGTTTATATCCGCCTGCAACGCCAGCGTAACCAAGTAGCAGCTATTGAAATGCTGGGTAAATTTAACGGCGCAGTCGGCAACTACAACGCGCACTTGTCAGCTTACCCAAGTTTGGACTGGCATCAGATCTCCGAACAATTTGTCACCAGCCTCGGCCTGACCTGGAACCCATTCACCACGCAAATTGAGCCGCATGATTACATCGCCGAGCTGTTTGATGCAGTTGCGCGCTTTAACACCATCCTGATTGATTTTGACCGCGACGTCTGGGGTTATATTGCGCTGGGTCACTTCAAGCAGCGCACTATCGCCGGTGAAATTGGCTCGTCGACCATGCCGCACAAAGTCAATCCGATTGATTTTGAAAACTCAGAAGGTAACCTCGGTGTTGCCAACGCCATTTTCCAGCATCTGGCGAGCAAGCTGCCGGTGTCACGCTGGCAGCGTGACCTGACGGATTCCACAGTGCTGCGTAACTTAGGTGTTGGTTTTGGCTACACCTTAATTGCTTACCACGCCACACTTAAAGGCATCAGCAAACTGGAAGTCAACGAAGTCAACCTGTTGACTGAACTGGACCAGAACTGGGAATTACTGGCAGAGCCGGTACAAACCGTGATGCGTCGTTATGGCATTGAAAAACCATATGAAAAACTCAAAGAGCTGACTCGCGGTAAACGGATTTCGCCAGAAGATTTAGCGGTGTTTATCGACAATCTGGCACTGCCGGATGCCGCCAAAGCCGAACTGAAACAGCTGCGGCCAGATAATTATATCGGTGCCGCAATCGCGCTGGTGGACAGCCTGCAATAAGCAAAAAAGGGCGGTTTAACCGCCCTTTTGCATAAGGAACTTTCATGTACACACTGCATTTAGGTCAATTAAGCGCGGCTGAGTTTATGGCCGAGTACTGGCAAAAAAAACCAGTGTTGCTCAAAGGCGGCTTTGCTAATTTCACCGATCCACTGACGCCAGACGAACTGGCTGGTCTTGCTACTGAAGAAGACATCGAGTCCCGTGTCGTCGCCAAAACAGCGGACGGCCAATGGCAGCTAGAAACCGGGCCTTTTGAAGATTACAGTGCTTTCGGTGAACAAGGCTGGACCTTGTTGGTCCAGGCAGTTGATCACTGGCACCCGGAAGCGGCACAGCTGATTGAGCCATTTCGTTTTATTCCGAACTGGCGGATTGATGATTTGATGGTCAGCTATTCAACGCCGGGTGGCGGTGTAGGCCCGCACTTAGACCAGTATGACGTCTTTATCATTCAGGGCATGGGCAAAAGACACTGGCGGGTTGGCATGCCAGACGCCAGCCTGAAATCGATATGCCCGCATCCGCGCTTACTGCAGGTGACACCTTTTGTCGACTGTATCGACGTGATCACAGAACCAGGCGACATTCTGTATATTCCGCCGGGCTGCCCGCATGACGGTATTTCGGTCGACGCCAGTCTGAGTTATTCGGTTGGTTTTCGCGCGCCGGCACAAAAAGATTTACTGACTGGTCTGGCTGATTTCCTGATTGAACAGGACCAAAGCGGTGCCCGTTATACCGACCCGCATCGCCTACCGGTCAGCGATATTGGCCGCATCAGCGACGCCGATTTGGATCAGGTGCAGCAGTTATTATCCGATCTGGTGAATAACAGATCCCTGCTGGCAAGCTATTTCGGCCAGTATATCAGCCATGCCAAACATGAGCTGGATGCCAGTGAGCCCGAACCACATTATGCCGCCGACGAG
>CAMLNG010000244.1 GCA_946481195.1 uncultured Chromatiaceae bacterium | reverse complement strand
GCGGCAGCGCCAGGCTGATGACGCCGCCGGGACCGTCTATGCACCTGAGCTGCTGAGTGCACTGGAATTTGATCTGGTGCTGATTAGCGTGTTGGGGCGGGAAGCCCAAATCAGCGCCTATTTGTCAGAGAAGCTCGGCATAGCGCCGGAAAAAATTCAGACGCTGTCCTGTTAACTGCCATCAGCTGGACCAGTGTGCATCGCTGACATAGCCGGCCTGTTGAAGCATCAAACCGCCATAGCGCTGAAAAATCTGCCGGTCAGTGGCGCTGAAATGATTGCGCCAGTCGCCGGCAATGCCTTTACGGACAAAGGTATTACTTTCAAACACTTTGCCAAGCTCTTCGCGCATCCGCGGAATTGAGCTGCGCGCCAGGGCTTCCTCTATCGTTAACACTGCGGGCAGTGCTAATTGCCCCAAAAGCTGGCGGATAGTCTGCTCCGGTGTTGCTAACAAATCCTCGTAACGCAGCGTGATCACATCAGGCTCAGCTTGCCATTGGCTCAGATAGGCTGCCCAGTCGGCGGCTGTACGCGCCACGTAGTCAGCAAAATCCACGTTAAACGAGGCGTACAGGCCGTTGTTGACGCAAAAATCTTTTTCGAAAAAATATTTGGAAACCACCACATCGCGGCCATCGCGGATCAGATGAATACGCCGGCCGGGCAGGTTGCGGGCCGACTGTGGCGGTTCATGGCTTTTCACCACAGCCAGCGGCGGGATCGACAGGTCTTCCTCGGCCAGATACCAGGGATGCTGCGCAATGGCAAAGGCGTTAAAACCGTTTTGGACATAAATATCGCGGCGCGGTAATCCGAGCAGATGACCGAGGATATTCACCAGCCAGCTGCCGCCGGATTTTGGGTATTCATACACAGTGATCATCGTTATCTCTCGTTGATTTGATGCAGGCTGGTACAGTTACGGCACAGCGGATTGGTCACCTGATTGGCATTAAATTCACGCCGTAATTGTTGCATCGGTGCGCCGTTCCAGATCTCGCGCAGGCTTTGGCTGGCGGCATTTCCCAGTACATATTTTTTGTCGTAATCGTAACAGCAGGGCACCACGTCCCCATCCCAGGTAATCGTCATGGTCCGCCAGGGAATTTGGCAGCTGACAAAATCGCGGTACGGCAGGCCTTGCGGTTGTTCGTATTGATTGATCGACTGGATATCACCATTCCAGCTGACAAAACCTTTGGCCATAAACTGGTCGATACCTGGAATTTGCTCCCAGTATTCCTGCATTTTCTTAATACTTTCTGTATTTTCGACGAAGTTAATCATCGACAGTACAACTTTAACCTTACTGTTCAGCTGCACCTTACGCCGCAGAAATGCCAGCAGCAGTTCATGCGATTTGTCATAAGCGTTGCGGACGCCGCGAATGCGGTAAAACGACTCGTTGTCGTGGCCATCCAGTGAGATATACAGCAAGTGCGGCTGCGCTTGCAGCAGTCGCTCTGTCACATCCGGTGTCAGCAGCAGCGGATTCAGCGACAGCGCCGGCTGTAAATGACGTTCGGCGGCGAACTGAATAAAAGTATCAAACTGCGGGTGCAGCAGGCTTTCACCAAAATGATGTAACCACAGCTGGTTATCGCGGTAGAACTGCGGGTTTTCGCCAGCCAGCTGCTCGATGATATGGGTATAAAGCGCCAGGTCCATCAGGCCCTGCCGGCGCGTCATCCCTTCGGTACGCGCGCACATCACACATTTCATCGGACATTGGTTCGTCAGTTCGATATTAAACACTGCATGCGGGGCTGTGCTGATCTCAGGTCGGTGCTGGCTTGCCTCTGCGGCGCGGACATAACGGACGGCGTCGGCAAAAGATAAAAAATGCTGATATTCACGCAGCAGCAAACTTTGTAGTTGGGGTTTGATCTCGGCGTAAAACGAGCTGGCGACCACAATCAACAGCTGTTGCTGTGGCCATTCGGTCAGTGCGGAGGGCGGCAGAATATCAACACCATCAAGCTGTTGCTGCCATTTGGCCGGATTGTTATCCACCACAGCGCTCACGGCGATGTGCCGGCTGCGCAGCCAGGCGCTGCATTCCTGAGCCAGACTGCCGCTGCCAAACAACACGACGGTTTTATTCTTGAATAACTGCATCACACAGACTCCCTGACGCTCTGGCTATCGGTGGGCAGACGCTGCAACAAAAAGCCATAAAAGTCGATGCGTTGCTCTTGCTGATAATAAAACTCCGGATTAAGCCAGCTGGCGCGCACCTGATGTGCCTGCTGAAAACGCGGCTGCCACTGCGCCAGGCTTAAATGCCAGCTTGGGTAGGACGCGTGAAACAGATGGGGCGGCACGTCAAGCCGGGCCACCACGTCAACAGGCCCGGGCCAGAGCGGAAAACGACTGATATAAAAAAATGGCGCCGCCAGTGCGGCCAGATCGGCAAAGCTTTGCGCCGGATCGGCGACAAATTGCAGACTGCCACTGGCGATCACCAGATCAAAAGCCTTTTCTTGTGTAGCCGGTGGCTCAGGAATGGTGTGGCAAAACTGCAAGACTGCCTGCTGTGGCAACTGTGCGGCGGCCTTGGTGATGAATGGCGTTTCGCAAACCAGCCAGCGCTCGATGGGCAATTCTGGCAGCAGATGGCGGACCAGCAAAAAGTGCTCCCCGAGTGCGCCGCCAAAATCCAGCACCCGCAAGGCGCGGCGGCCGTCCGGCCGAGCCTGCAGTGCACTGGCTGCCCAGGTCAGTGCCAGCAGCATTTGTTGTTCATCGGCACTTAGCACAGGAGAGCCGCCTTCAAGCCGCTCGAGCAACGCCTCCCGGCTGGCCAGCGCGGCCACCCGGTAACTGTCGACCTGATAGCCGCTGCTGTCTGCCAATGCTGAGGCATAATCCGGATACAGCGCGGAGAAAATCTGCCGGCCTTGCATTAACGGATCGGGCGGAAGCGCCAGCAGAACTTGGCTGTCGTCGTGAAACCCTAATTCAGCCAGCTGCTGGCGAATCGCTGTGCCGGCGCCGCTGCTGATCAGGATAAAATATTGCTCCGGTTGATGTTGCAGCACGGCCGGGGCTTTAATCGGATAACGGCCGGCAACCTGTTGCTGCCAGCGGGCCGGGTCGTTGTCGACAAAAAAGGCGCAGGGGATACCAACAGCTTCCAGTAGCTGCACTATTTGCTGACCGGCACCGCCGGCGCCGAATAACACCAGCTCAAAGCCGGCCACCCGCTCGCGCAGTTGTTGCAGTTGCCGGGCCGTCTGCAAGTAATTCATCGGTTCTGCCACAGTTGTCTACAGCCTCTAATCAGCGACAAAAGGTACTAAAGCTGTCCAATGCAGGATCTGCGCCTGTGCCGCATGTTTTTGCAAAATGCCCAGTACTTTTTTGTTTTTAAAGCTGGTCATGATGATCACGTCACCGGCGTCAGGTTTTACTTCTTGCAGCGTCAGCACATTGTCAGCAGTCGAATCAGTAAACTCTTTTTTACTGACCAGAATAGCGTCTGCCGCTTTGCCCTGATTGCGGATAATTTTCAGCAGATGGTTGGCAAAGCCGCTGTAGCCGAAAATAAACAGCCGGTTGCAGCGAAAATTGGTGTTGATGTGCCCGGCTGCGACACAGCGCTCTACATCGGCATATAACTGCGTGTTCTGATTGTTGTCGATGCGGATTTTGCTCGGTTTGCGTCTGGAGTAAATCACGCCGTCGTTCAGATTGGCATAGAGGTTTTTATAAGTTTTGCCGTAGCTGGCACTGTGTTGATAGTCATTGTGGCGGAAGATCTCCAGCATATACTGGTGCCAGAATTTTTTGCTGAGCTGTTCGTTGCGCGAGGTGAAAACGCCCAGCGGCATGTCAGCACAATACAGTGTTTCTGTTTTGGCAAAGTGCTTCCATAAACTCCAGTCCCCGGCGTAGCGAAAACCATCCAGCGCCTGCGCCTGATATTGCAACCATAAACCGGCACGGAAGAAGGTGCCTTCCTGCTGGATAAAAGGGGCACTGATGCCATCGGCAAGGCCAGCCCGGACAAAATCAGCGTTCAGCGCCCGCCGCGAGCAGCGGAACAAAGAGCCATTTCTGAGGATCATGGCTTCGCCGGTTACCCAGTTCACGCTGTCCGCGAGGCCCGGGCTTTTATCAATATTGGCGATAAATGAAAAAGAATCCGGCAATATCAAATCGTCCGAATTGATCCAGGTGATCCAGTACTTGGGCTGCAGGGCAAAACGGGCAAAACCCCGCTGAATGGCATCGTACATGCCGCTGTCTGGCGCCGAGGCATAGCTGAAGTGCACCGCGCGGCAGGATAAAGGCAGCAGTCCTTGTGCCAGTGTGTGCTGCCATTGTTGTAGCAGTTCAACAGTGCCGTCGCGGGAACCACCGTCCTGTACGTGGTAATGAATAGTAAAATCACCACTTTGTGAAATCACGCTGTTGATGGTTCTGTTGATGGTTTGAACGGCGTTAAAGGCTGGCGTGACCACGTAAATATGCATGTCTGATATTGGTTCCACAGCTGATGGAGGTTGACAGGGGACTGGTGGCTGGAGTTGCATCAGCCGGCCGTCGCGCGGGCCACAGTGGTGAGCTCACCGCTGTGTATATCCAGTACCGGCATACCGGCAATTTCTGAGCGCCGGGCTGCGCCGGCCAGAAAGGTCAGTTGGCCTTGCGGACAACGCGATTCGCGGAACCTGGATTCGACATAAGCCTGCTGCGGTGTCAGCGCCTGGATGCCGCTCAGCCGGTCCTGCCGGACAAAATACAGATTGTTGCCTGCGCTGTTAGAACCAACCAGCGCATACCCTTTTTGCGCGCCAAGCGCAGCCAGCGCGGCGATGGAGGCGCCAAAATACAGGTTGGAATAATGCGCCGCGGTCCGGTCAAATTGCGGCTGATAGGGCACTGTAATGGCGGCATCCGGACCAAACACACTGTTCCATTCTGCGATCACAATGACCGGGCGGACACAGTCAATCGCCTGCCAGACCCAATAATCATTGCCGTCGATGTCGACACTGAGCAGACCAATGTCGCCATGAAAACCAGCGTCACTGATCAGTTGATTGATATTGTCGCGGGTGATCCAGGCTTGCTGCGCAGTCAGCTGGTGGCGCCAGTAAAATTCCTGGCTGCGGATAAACTCAATATCCTGACTGCTGCTGTCGAGAATCAGGCCCTGCCAGTTGTTGTTGACCAGCAAAAAACGGGTATTGGATTCGAGATAATTACCCACGCCAAATTCGACAAAACGCTGCTCATGGCGGTCTTTAATCAGGTGATGCACCAGATGCTGGATGATGCCATCATCGCCAAATTGAGAAAATACTTTAAATTCAGCAGCCTGTAGCTGGCCGGGCGCCAAGGTTTCGGCGTTTTGCCGGGCCAGTGTCCGGCCCTGTAACGTCATCATGTCGCTGATGCGTTGCTGTACCGAATATAACGTGCCGCGCATCGACTGCAGCATCGGGTCGTCAGCCTGGGTCATGTTGTGTCCTTGGTTTTGTGCAGTGCGGCAGACCGGTTGTTGCCGGGATCGCTACGCATCTCAGTGCTTACCGATAAAGGTGCAGACCTTTAAAACAGCATGCTCGCCGATTTTTTTTGATTTGTCACTCTTCACGCGAAAGCGCTGGCGACCTTGATCTTGTTTGTCAAATCCACCGGGTGCTATGGTGGTTGCAGTGACAGATCAGCGACAGGGATATCGACTTAATGTGGGCACTGCTTGGATTTATCGCCGGTTATAGCCTGGGCGCGCTGGAAGGCGAGACGATGATTGGCGCCGTGCTGGGGTTGGCGCTCGGTCTGGCCTTAGATGCCTGGCGCAAAGCGGCTGGATTGGAAGCGCAGCTGACCGCGTTACAGCAGCAAGTAAAGCAGCTGGGTCAGCAGACACCGTCCAAACCGGTGGTTTGTGCGACTGCGATTGTTGAACTTTATGATCCACAGACTTCGCCACTGCAGCCAAGCGCCAGCGCAAAATCGGAGGCCGGGTCAGCCGACGGCAATGTGGTGATGATGGACTTTGCTGTGCCGCC